>JAWXBT010000191.1:0-7844 GCA_034440315.1 bacterium | reverse complement strand
TAGTTATGCAGTATAGATAGTTATGAGGCTTTTAAAAAGAAAGTGCAGTAATAACTAGAACCGTATATCAAATACCACGTATAGTGTTTTTCAAAAGTCTTTGTCGAATCTCAAAACATAGCAATATAGACTAGTTTAAATCTTATTTCTTGTTAACCCTTCGAGTTAACTATGGTTTTTAAAAATGAAAAACACTATTTGTTATCCCTCCGGGGGATATTAACTTACAAAAGCCTATGCTTTTAGGCAAAGACTTTTGAAAGTTAATATAAGCTCTCAATCTTACAATAAAAATAAGCTATTCAGATTATAAATTAATTCACTGAAGTTTGGCTCTTTTCAGGGAGTTCTTCAGTTTTTTGAGATTCGTTTATTGGTTGCATGTTTAGTAAGTCCAAAAAGAACTTTCTGAAAGAAAATCTTTTTTGGACTTACAATCCTGCGCAGGGATGATAAATAGTTATCCCAACTAAATGTTTTAAGTAAACCGAAGGTTTTCAACAGAAAAGTATTCGGAAATTACTTATTGGGATAACTGTAGCCTAATTTGGGAGATTTTAGTTGTTGAACGATTACTAATCACGAGAGATGAAAATTTATCGGAACTTCTTTAATTTTAATATGCTGACTGTCCCTTATTACTTTTCCTAACCATCAGCCACGATAAACCACAAGCAATTCCTACCGAAACAAGTGAGCCTAGGGCCAAATAGTAAAAATCATTTAATTGATAAAGAAAAATCGTAAAAATATAAAGCAGTACATTTGTTGAGTGTTTAAGTGAGGAGGAGATTCCAGCTACATAAGATCTTTCATTCTCGGAAACTGATTCTTGTCGAATTTCAGTTTCTGCTAAAACAAATCCGTATAATCCAGCTCTGGAAAGTAAAATTGCCGCATAAAAAATAGTTAAAGATGGATTTGTTGTTAATACATAAAAAGCAATGGCGAGGCAGGCAAGTTGTAATGAAAGTGAAAGAGCAGCAAATTTCTCTTTTCCAAAATAACGAGAAAGTGACATGTAGTAAAAAGTTGGCAAGACACCAAAGAGAGCCCCAAGGCCTTGAAAAATTCCTAGAGAAGATTCCGAGACAGCCAAGCTATTTTTTAGATATGTTGTAAGTAAAGGACCGTGTGGAGTTAGGACGGTGAACCAAAGACAAGCATTTGCAAAAATAAGAGGAGCTGAATACTGCCGCAATAAAACGGATAGGCCAAATTCAGATTTATGATTACTTGGAAAAGCTTTGTTTTTAAGATGTGCTTCTTGCAAGGCTAATTCTGAATGGTAAATACTTTTTAAGAATATAAATTCAATGATGAAAGTTGTAATATTTAAAGTCGCAATTAGAAAGAATCCCCAAGTATATGTCATTACAAAACCAGCCATAACCGGTCCCGTAACTTCAGCAATCAAATCAATTCTACGAACTTGACTATTAACTCCACCAAGTGTTCCTTTTTTAAATATCGTGGGAATCCAATCCGCTGAAATGCTTATATCTAACAAGCTGGCTCCCACTTTCGCGCTTGCACCTAGGAGAATAATCATGCCTAAAGTTAAATAAGTAATTTCAGAAGAATGGTCCAATGACAAAACTAAAAATGTAATTCCCAATATCCCTATTAACTCAAGTGTAATTCCCAAAGTTATATTTTTAATTCGATTTGTCTGATCAAATTTCTTAGTTATTTTTGGAACAAAGATTATTACGGAGAGGACGGAGACAAGAAAGTAAGCCCCGATCTCTCTGAGAGATTGCGGAAATAGGTGAGCGAGCATTAGCGTCAGACTTAGATCCCAGCCGTAATCTCCAAATTTTGTGAGAAAGCGGCTATAGATAATTTTTGACTGTGTATTCAACGCCATAATAAGCTAACTGTTTATAACTATTGATCAATAATTTGAGAATAGCTAGATAAGTGGGTGTCCACAAAAGTTCTGAAAGTTGTTTAATTCCGCCATTTCGAATATCTTGCCGCTGATTCATAATTTCAGGTCGTTATTTCTAGACGAACGAATTTATTAAAGATTTCATAAATTATTCATATCAAGGACTAGTCAATCCATGGAATGCAAAAATGAGAATGTAAAGAAATGGGTCAACGAAGTTGCTGAACGTCTACAACCAAAAAGCATTGTTTGGATCGATGGATCTGAAAGTGAAAACAAGAAATTATGTGATGACTTAGTAGCCGATGGAACTTTCGTAAAATTAAATGAAAAGGCTTATCCAAATTCCTTTTGGTGTGTTTCAAATCCCAATGATGTTGCTCGAGTGGAAGAGAAAACTTTTATTTGTTCCCGTTTAAAAGAAGATGCTGGTCCAACAAATAATTGGACTGAACCAAAAGCCATGTATGAAAAAATGAATGGCCTTATGGCTGGCTGTATGAAAGGCCGGACCATGTTTGTGGTACCTTACTTGATGGGCCCCGATGGCTCTCCCTTTACAAAAGTTGGATTTGAATTAACTGACTCACCTTATGTTGTCGTTAATATGCGCATTATGGCTCGTATTGGTGACATTGCTTTAAAAAATCTTGATGAAAAAACGAATAATTTTATTCGTGGTGTTCATTCAGTTGGCGAGTTGAATCCAGAAAATAGATTTATCTGCCATTTTCCAGAAGATAATACGATTCTTAGTTTTAATTCCAATTACGGTGGAAATGCATTACAAGGCAAGAAATGTTTTGCTCTAAGAATTGCTTCTGTTCTTGCAAGAAAAGAAGGTTGGCTCGCTGAGCACATGCTTATTTTGGGAATTACAAATCCAAAAGGCGAGAAACATTATGTTTGCGCAGCTTTTCCTTCCGCCTGTGGAAAGACAAATCTAGCTATGTTGGTACCACCAGAATCTTATGCAAAAGCTGGTTGGAAAGTAGAAACCGTTGGTGATGATATTGCTTGGTTAAATTTTGGATCCGATGGCCGACTTTATGCAATTAATCCTGAGAATGGATTTTTTGGAGTTGCTCCTGGAACTTCCGATAAGACAAATCAAAATGCGATGGCGACTTTGCGAGGTGGCAATACAATTTTTACAAATACTGCATTAGATCTCGATACCATGAGTCCCTGGTGGGAAGGACTTCCTAATATACCAAAACGTGCCAAAGATTGGCTCAATAATGATTGGACGCCAGAAAAGGGCATAAAAGCTGCTCACCCAAATAGTCGATTCACTACTCCCGCAAGTCAGTGCCCTTCGATTTCCCCTGAATGGGAATCCGCAAAAGGTGTTCCTGTTTCTGCTATAATTTTTGGTGGCAGAAGAGCTAAATTGGCCCCCCTAGTTTATGAAGCAAGGAATTGGCAGCACGGAACATATATGGGCGTGACAATGGCCTCTGAGAGAACCGCTGCCGCAGCTGGAACGGTCGGTGAATTAGCTAGAGATCCAATGGCCATGAGACCTTTTATTGGTTACCACGCTGGTGATTATTTTAGGCATTGGCTCAATATCGCAAAAAGACCTGGTGCAAAAATGCCCAAAATATTTCATGTGAATTGGTTCCGCTCGGATGAAAACGGAAAGTTTATATGGCCAGGATTCGGTGAGAATATGCGAGTGCTTGATTGGATTTTAGGCCGTGTTGAGGGATCTGCTAGAGCAGTCGAAACACCAATTGGATATCTACCAAAAGCTGAATATTTAAATATGACAGATCTTGAGATGAAGCCTGATATTTTATCTGATCTGCTCTCCATTTCTAAGTCTGATTGGATTGAAGAGTTGGATTCTCAAGAGCCATTCTTAGCTTCAATCGGGGAGAAGCTTCCAAAAGAGATCTGGGCGGAGCATGAGGCTTTACGAGAACGTATCTTGGGAAAGTCTGATAGCGCATCAGTCGGAGTTACTCTGAGCGCGCTTTTGTAACCAATTATTAGGTCAGGTCTATTTATCATCCCTCCGCGGGATCGTAAGTCCAAAAAAAGATTTTCTGTAGGAAATTTCTTTTTGGACTTACTCTGACTGCGTATGTAAAGGTTAATTTGAAAAAACATACCCTGAGCATTCCTGATCAAGTGTGCAAGTTTGCTCCAGCAAGGTTGATTAAACACTGAGTAAAATGGCAGGTGCTTCCTGTCATTTTTATTTGTAAGCTAACTACACCCATATGCCTTCGATTTTTGTGCACATTGTTTCTTGGAATAGCAGGCAATACATTTTGCCCTGTCTCGATTCTATTCTTAATCAAGAAGGAATGAAGGTAGGTGAGAATCTTTTTATAACCGTTCGAGATAATTCATCAAAAGATGATACCTGTAAATTAATTTTAGAAAAATATAATTATCGAGTTACTTTAAATCAAAATTCACTAAACCTAGGATTTTGCGCAGCTCATAATCAAGGCTTCTTGGAATTCATTGAAGGAAAATCGGATTATATTTTAGTGTTAAATCCAGATACTAAACTTGAGAAAAATTTTCTTCTTGAGTTTATTTCAGTTGTAGATCGTAACAAGCAGGCAGGCATTTTCACTCCGAAGCTTTTAAGAGCAGATGATAATTTGAATTGTACAAATCCTAAAATAATTGATGCGGCTGGAATGAATTTAGATAACTCTCTGAGACATTTTGACATCGGTTCACAGGAAGTTGATAAAGGACAATATGAAATTGAAGGAGAAGTCTTTGGCGGAACAGGCGCAGCACTGATTCTTAGCCGAGACGCAGTACGAAAACTTGAATTAGTTGGAGCCAAGTTTAATAAAGATCTTTTTTTAGTTTATCCTTTCTTGGATCGTGATTTTCATAAAAGACTGCAAATATTTGATGAGGCATTTTTTGCATATAGGGAAGACGCGGAGCTTTGTTGGAGAGCAGGTAATTTAGGGATAAATACAATTTACTGTCCCAGCGTTATTGGATTTCATCGACGTGTAGTTTTGCCCGAAAGACGAAAAGATTTACCAAAATTATTAAATCTATATAGTGTTAGAAACCGCTTCTTAATGCAGATTGTAAATTACTCTTTTAGAAAAATGCCCATGGCATTTTTTCCAGGATTGCTTCTCAGGAATCTTTTGGTAATTTTCGGAGTATTGTTTACTGAACAAGCCTCTTTGTCCGGCCTTACCGATTTATTAAAACTTTGGCGAAGAGCATGTGAGAGGCGGGCTTTATTGATAGCAAAAGGTAAGAATGCCTAAAGATTTCTTCTCCATAGATCGTGTAACTTCTCTTGGTAAAATAAAATCAGGTGGCAATATTCATGTTATTGGAGTTGCTGGTGTAGCCATGGCTCAGCTAGCCATCCTATTAACAAAAAAAGGTTATAAGGTTTCTGGCAGTGATAAGGAATTTTACGAACCGATGGGAAGTCTTTTAAGTTCTTCGAGTGTTAAAATTTATAAGGGATATAAAGCCGAGAATGTTTCTTTAGATGTAGACCTAGTGGTTATTGGCAATGCCGTAAGTTATGAGCATCCCGAAGTATCTGTAGTAGAAGAGAGATCCCTTGCTTATACATGTTTTCCCGCTCTTCTTTATGAATCAATTATAGAGAGACATCACTCTATCGTTGTGGCAGGCACTCATGGAAAATCCACTACAACTGCCATGATTGCGGCAACTTTACTGAAGCTTAATACAGATCCAAGTTACTTTGTTGGTGGAATTGCCCAAGATCTTCCAGAAAGTTTAAACGAAGGCAGAGGTAAATTTAGTGTAGTAGAAGGGGACGAATACGACAGTGCTTTTTTTGCCAAAGTTCCAAAATTTAAATTTTATAAACCAGATACGGCAATAATTAATGCAATTGAGTTTGATCATGGTGATATCTATTCTGATATTCATGCCATAAAAAAAGAGTTTGATAATTTAGCAAGAAGTCTACCAAAAGATGGAAATTTGATCTGCTGCCTAGATTTTAAGGAAGTAAGGAATTTGGTTGCGGTTTGGAAGAAAGAGTTATCTTGCAAAGTCATTACTTTTGGCACTGATCAAGAAGCTGATTATAAAATTATAAACCGAAAGCAAAAAGGAAAAATTCAGCACATCACTCTTGATAGTAAAAATGGTTCTTTCGATATCGATATTTCTCTAATAGGGGAATACAACGCTCGCAATGCTTTGGCATGTTATATTGCCCTGTTATTGCAAGGTTTCGATTCGAAGTTAATTACAGAAAGTTTAAAATCATTTAAATCAGTTAAAAGAAGACAAGAGATTTTGTTTGCCTCTGAGGAGATAACTTTAATTGAGGACTTTGCTCATCATCCAACTGCCGTACTGCAAACTTTGCAAGCCGTAAGTGAGTCGTATCCTGATAAGGAGATTTGGGCAGTCTTTGAGCCACGTTCCGCAACAAGCAGAAGACAAATCTTTCAAGCCGACTATATCCAAGCCCTCTCGAAATCTAAACGAGCTTTAATTTTAAATGTGCAATCCAAAAGAGTTGTAGATCAAGGCCATGAGCTTATGGATGTAACTCAAATTTGTAAGAAATTAACTATATTGGGAACTAAGGCCGAAAGTTTTTTAAATATTGATGATATTTTTAATATCCTTATAAGTTCTGCAAAAGAAAATCGCGTTATCGTAGTAATGTCTAATGGGGGATTTGGAGGACTACTTGATAAGTTGAAAGCATATTTTAAGTCAACTTAGGTAATGAGTCTCCCCAAGTCAATGAGTCACATTGTGCGTAATTTAATTTATCACGTTTTAAAATTCTTGTTTTTTTGATTTGTCCCTCATTTGAGCAGATTTCAAAATTAATTAATCCTTTTTCTTTTTTTGGATAGCTAACAATTCGCCCAGAATTAAAGTTAGGCTTTAGATTTTTTGAGGCTATTAGATAAGAAAAATTTTCGTCCTCATAACCTAAATCACCATCTTTGATCATTCTATGAAGCTTGCTTCGATTAAAGCGCACTTTGAAATGACACCATTTAGGTTCGGACATTGGACAAGGTTTCATATGATGACATGGAGCAATGATTTGAGCATTTAGCTTAATGAGGTCGTCACGACAATTTTTAATTACTTCAAATCCTCGTGGAGTGCCCGGTTCAATAATAATTAAAGTTGAGTTCGTAAGTTGCCAAGCTTTTTGTAAAGTTTGACTAAGTTCGGCTTTATTTAATTCTCCTAGTGAGTATGAGGCAATCACTAGATCAATGTTAGATTTTAAATTAATATTCTTGATGTCTTGAACCAAAAGCTCAGACTTGAAATTTGTTGCATCCAGAAAAGATTTTCCGAAGTCTAAAAAATCTTTATCTCTTTCAATACAAACAGTGCTTTTAAGAGAATCAAAATATTGTCTTGCCGCAAGAGAAGCAGTCGCCGGACCTGCTCCTAAATCGAGCAGTGTGTTGGGAGCAAATTCTGGATACTGATTCTTTAGAGTCTCAAATACTCGGCAATCTGCCGAGAATGTTGCTGGCATTCTAATAGCTAGATAACAAAGTTTTTCCAATCCAGTTAACTGCCGCTTATTCTCCAGGCTCTTTCCTTCGTAAAGTAGGTGCGTATCTTTAAAGGCTTTAACTAGTTTTTCTATTGATGTTGAGAGAAGTTGATCCTCAATCAGCTCAGCCAGGTATTTAGGAAAGTCGAGATGCATATTAAATATACAATAGTACTTTTTTGTCTGACTATCTATATTGTTAGGATGATTTCTAAGAGCCGAAACGAGTTACTTTTGCTGATCTCAGTTTTCCTAATAATCTTAGCCAAACTGAGCAATCCATTGGCCGATCCCGATCTTTGGGGATATTTAAACTTTGGTCGAGTTTTTTGGCAAAATGGATTTCCTTGGTCAGATACCTTTTCGTATTTGCCAACTAAACCGGAATGGATCTATCACGAATGGTTGACAGGGGTTATT
>JAWXBT010000190.1:0-2776 GCA_034440315.1 bacterium | reverse complement strand
TCACATACCTAGCCCTAGGCAGTAATTTAGGAGATCGCAGATCTTACCTTGAGCAAGCCGTTCATGAAATTCAGGATAAAATTGGTTCAATTATTAATGTCTCTAAGTATTATCGCACGGAGCCTCTGAACCCTGAAAATATTTCTGAACAACCTGAATTTCTAAATGCAGCGATCTCCTGCTCTACCTCTCTCTCAGCAAGAGAGGTGCTTATTGCATGTCAAAGGATTGAAGCAAATATTGGTCTAGATAGATCTACAAAGGTTCCATGGGGACCCCGAATAATAGACATAGACATTATTGCTTACGGCAATGAAATTATTAAAGATCAGGACTTAACAATCCCTCATGCCGAATTATGTAATCGGGATTTCGTCTTGGTTCCACTACAAGAGATTTCTCCTAAGTTTACACATCCATTAAGTAAGCTAAGTATCGATATCTTAATTGAGAATCTCAAAAAAGCAGACTCCTTTAGCCATATGATTGCAGTTTTGTAGATTATAGCGAGTGCCATAAATACACAGCCAAATAACCCCAAACAGTCTGCACTCGCTATAGTGCCGACCAGAGGGAGGTAAAACAATTAATACCAAGTGTCATTAGAAAAACTGTCTTTAGGGGCCTGTTGCAAAACTCTCTCCTACTGCGAAAAGCGATCTTTGGCCTACGACATCGTCATTCTTCGAGAGAAAAGCCTCAACATATCCAGAGGATATGCTTACGGTTTTCTCTCTCGACTTCCTTGTCTCGGCACAAATCTCACTTTTCTCGTTACGGAGATAGTTTTGCAACAGGCCCTTTAGTCAAGAAAGGAGAGCTTCATTACGTATTTTCACTTTAGATGAAATTTCACTCCGTTATTCTGAGACTTGGTATACGTCTCAATATCTTCATAACTCAATTGATATTTATAAAAGCTTGGAGTAGAAATAGCATCCGAGTAGAAGAAATCCCGTCCCAAGGTTCAAAAGAAAGGAGTAAACCTCTTGGTTAGAAAAGAACCTGACTTGGACAGTTGGCTTACGGTTAACAATTCTGCTTTTGGCAGAATTCGTAAGAACCTCAAAGGAGAAGATCCTAAACTGCGGATAAAAAAAGAAATCCTCGAAGAGATCATCACTTGTTTACAAAAGGGTGATGATCAAAGCAAAATTCGAGCTTGCAAAATTCTGGGAAGTGCTGCTTTACAACTCGCTAAGCCATTTGCCCAGGATTGCAAACCAGTATTTCTTGAGGTCTTGTTTGACATCTTGTTAGATGACAAGGAAGCTCTCAAAGTTCGCAGGGAGGCAGTACAGACCCTTGCAAGTCTTGCTACTGCCTATGAGATACATCAAGTGAATGTGTATCTTTGGGTTATCGGGCGACTCCTTGACTTGGTCAGGAGAAGTGCCAGTGAGGCAACCTTAAAACGGAGCCTGACGATCTCGTTTTCTCGTTTCACTCTGCTGGACAAACCGCCAGCGACAACGAGAGAGCCATCTCAGAAACATGGCTAAGGTAACGTCGTAGACCTAATCAGTCGAAAGCGTTACCTGGCCTTGTTATCTTTTATTATGTTTTTTTGGACGGAATCTTCTACCATATCATGAGTCAAATAAACTCTTGCCTCAGAATCATGATAAACCATTTTCCATTTAGTTGAATTTTTTAGTATATCAGACCCAAGTGTTTCAGATCTTAGAATTGCAATTTGGTGAGGATACTTTAAAATAAAGTCAGCTGCTCCTTGTCGAGCGTAAAGAAAATCAAAATATTCTTCTAAAACTTCAGCCCCAAAGACCGTTGCATATCGTCCATCAATTCCTACCTTTGAAGAATTAGAAAGTTGCCAAGTTATATAAGAACCCCAATCAAGCTCGGTTAATATATTTCCAGAAAACTGCTGCTCTCTTAGATATCGAAGAGCCTGTGTTGGATAGTTTTTCTCTTGATCCAAGTTTAAAATATTTCTATTTAAAATCGGAATTGCAACAAATAGAGAAAGGGACAGTATTGCAAATTTTAAAATATTTATCGCAGTACCAGAGATCCGAAGTTGGATCTTTAATTTTAAAACAGAAGCTTCAAACATTACTGGTACAAAGCAAGCAAATGCAATTAGAAATAAAGATTCATGTCTTATATGTAATGAAGCTAACAATGCACTGAAAAATAAAATTAAAATTTTATCTAAACGTTTTTCCTTGGCAACTAATATTCCAATGAATGCAACCAGAATCAAGACTCCTAAATGAACGGTTGATCCAAAATGTTCATTTGAATTTAACGATTTAAAAATTGACCACCATTCAGGAATATCAGGTCTAGGAACTACTATTTCATCAAAAATTCCCTGCCAATAATGATATCCATATGGATTCATAAAAGATCCAGCCAGTAAAGCTAGTATACTTCCCAATGCATTATGAAACTTTTGACTCTGGAGTATGTTTCCCAAAAGCCATAAAAAAGCAAAACCAATTCCAGCAACTAAACCACCATGTAAATTTACCCACAGGGATCCAATCAAAAAAAATACAGCAAAACCAATAAAGGAAAACTTTTGCTTATCTGTAACCACTCGATAAAAAAGATATGCACTAAATAAATGTGAAAATATTTGAGCTCTGACGGGAGAATAAGATAAAGAGAAAAGTGGAGAAATTAGGAAAAGCCCCATAAGACTTAAACTTATCGATGCTCCATTTCGTTTAGCTACATGTAAAATTATGAATGCAGTTGTAAATCCGAGTAAATATTTAAAAAACTGAAGTCCCGCAAAATCAAATAC
>JAWXBT010000189.1:0-6816 GCA_034440315.1 bacterium | reverse complement strand
CAATCAGTCTAAGTAAATTAGAAAAATTAAGAATTTCTGGAGTTTTTAAATGGCAAAAATTACACTCAAAGGTTCTCCTTTTAATACAACTGGAGAATTACCTAAAGTAGGTAGTAAAGCATCTGATTTTACAATGTCAAAGAAAGACTTATCTAAAGCTAGATTAAGTCAGTATTTAGGTAAAAAAGTTATTTTAAATATTTTCCCTAGCATTGATACACCGGTGTGTGCCACCTCAGTTCGAAAATTTAATGCAGAACTTGCAAATAAACCTAATACAGTTGTGCTATGCATTTCAATGGACTTACCATTTGCGGCTTCTCGTTTTTGTGGAGCCGAAGGCATTGAGAATGTAGAAATTTTATCTAATTTTAGAGGATCTAACTTCGGCGAAGATTACGGAGTGGCAATTATTGACGGTCCTTTGGAAGGACTCTTTGCTAGATCGGTAGTGGTCATTGATGAGAAGGGAACCATAAATTATACAGAATTAGTTTCTGAAATCGCCCAAGAACCAAATTACACAAGTGCCTTTAATGCAGTATAATCTGTAAGAATTGAGTAAATCATAATTATTGTGTAATATAACTTCCCTTAGAGGCGATGTATTAATGTGTTTTTAAAGCACTTATGCCACTTTGGATAAACCGTCTAATTTTGAGGACATATGAAATCTGAAAGAACTCTTTCTATTATTAAACCCGATGCAGTTAATAAAAATGTTATCGGTCAAATTTTATCTAGATTTGAAAAAGCTGGTTTACGTCCAGTTGAAATGCGCATGATGACATTCTCAAAAGATCAGGCAGGTGAGTTTTATGCAGTTCATAAAGCTAGGCCTTTTTACAATGATCTTGTCAATTACATGATTACTGGGCCAGTCGTAGTCATTGCACTAGATGGGCCAGACGCTGTTGCTCTTAATAGAAAGCTTATGGGTGCAACAAATCCAAAAGAAGCTACTCCTGGAACAATCAGAGCTGATTTTGCAGATAGCATCGAAGCAAACGCAGTTCATGGATCAGATAGTTTGGAAAACGCAGAAAGAGAATTAAGATTCTTTTTTCCTAATCTCTAGATTTATATGACTCTAAATTCTGCTGAAGTGCTGGATCTACCTGATGCTGTTACTTCAGCAGAAGTGCCGCTACTCTCAATCTTAGATTATCCAAGAGCAAAGCTTGCAGATTGGATTCATACCAATTTCAATGAGCCAGCTTTTAGAAGTTTACAAGTTTTCGAATGGATATATCGCCAAAAGATTCTGACTCCTGAACATTGGACTAACATCAGTAAAAAATTCAGAGATGATTTAGTCAAATCATTTAAATTTTCATTACCCAAAACAAAAGAACGCCAAATCAGCATTGATGGCACAAGAAAGTATCTTTTTGAGATAGGCAATGGCGATCTAGTTGAGAGCGTAATGATTAAACAACCTGGACGAATGACTTTATGTGTTTCATCTCAAGTAGGTTGTGCAATCGGTTGTAAATTTTGTCAAACTGGCACAATGGGTCTGAAACGAAATCTATCTACACATGAAATTATTGGTCAAGTAATGAGTGTTATAGAAGATGCCAAGAATTTTAATGACATGTTCTCCAATATTGTATTTATGGGAATGGGAGAGCCTCTTCATAATTACGAAAACGTAACAGATGCTCTAAGAATACTTAGAGACGATCTCGGATTAAATTTATCTGCTAGGAAAATTACTATTTCAACTGCTGGTCTTGTTCCAGCAATTAAAAGATTTGCCGAAGATGATGTCGATGCTTGTCTAGCTGTTTCCTTAAATGCCACCACAAATGAAATACGATCAAAGATAATGCCAATTAATAAAAAATATCCTTTAGAAGAACTTTTAAAGACACTTGCAGAATATCCTTTAAAAAAAAGAGAGAGAATCACAATTGAATATGTGATGCTCAAGGGAATTAATGACTCAAGTGATGATTTAAAACGACTGCCTAAGCTTCTCAAAGGCATTGAAGCAAAGGTGAACTTAATTCCTTATAATTTTAATTCTGGTTTAGGATTTCAATCGCCAGATAAAGAATTACCACAGATTTGGCAACGAGAACTAAATAGACATGGTCTTATTGCGACAATACGCTGGTCAAAAGGTCCAGATATTAGTGCAGCGTGTGGCCAATTGGTAACTGAAACCAGTCAGAGAGCATTAAAGGAAAAGAAAGGACTTACTATTTTTGCATAAGCTCTGCAGAAATGAGCAAGTATATAGTAACTTTGAAAATTCTTTGCCGAAAAGAAAAGGCTTTAGAAAGTTACTATCCCCCGGAGGGATAATAAATAGTATTTTTCATTTTCAAAAATCATAGCTAACCCGAAGGGTTAACAATAAAAAAGATTTGACTCAGTCTCCATTGCCATATCTTGTGATTCGGCAAAGACTTTTGAAAAACACTATATATGTCACTATTTTAATCTAAAGCCCTATCTGTGATGATATCATCATAGATTAGCTAAAAATATTATTAAAACTAATTTGTGACTCGATCTGAACTTTCAGTCTCAATTGAAGACGGAACAACAGTGTTACTGTCTTCTTTTTTGCCAGTATCAGAGATTACAGTAATGCCTTCTTCTAATGTTGACTTCTTAGGCATTGAGGTACGAGTTACCTTAGCAGCATGGAATCCTTTTGGTCCTTCAGTGATTTCGTACTGAACTTCCTCTCCATCCTTAAGTGACTTATACCCTTCATCCTCAATCACAGAGTAGTGAACAAAAACATCCTTTCCACTCTCATGCTCAATGAAGCCAAAACCTTTGGCATTATTAAACCACTTAACCACACCCTTGTGAACGTTAGACATGGCTTCCTTACTCCTAAAAAAACAACAATTCAAAATAAACCGATATGACTATAAAGTGCAGACAACAAAAACAACGCACCAGACATTAAGATTCCACAACTCAAGTAGGGGATCCCTGAATCTTTACGGTTCTTCGTCAATTAACCGCATAATACCTAATCCGTCTAGTACAAATCGACAAAACTGCAAAGATTCTGAGTGGTTACAAAAGGAATAAAAAAATCCTTAAAATGCAAGAAATAAATAAATATTGAAGGAAAACAATGCACTAGACTACTTTAGACCAATAGTACAGTATCTTATATTTTCATATGAATCAGTCAGTTCTGATAACAACTTTAATTGAGGGTTTAGATCTATTAGGCGAGCCAGTCTTTATACTGGATCTTTCCTCTGCAACAGCCTCAGGTAATCGAGCTTTTAAAATTTTGCTTGGGCATGAAACTTCTACACTTTCGCTACAATCGTTTTGGCCAGGATTTCTAGAAAGTGAGTTTAGAGGTGAGACCTCAATTTCAAAACTCAGAACGAATTCGGGTGAGTTCGTCTCAGCTAAATTAATCTCCAAAGAACTGTCAAATGATTTATTTTTTGTAAGAGTTATTGCGAGTAGAAATATTTCTGATTCGGATCAGGGTTTGCAATTACAACGTAGGGAAATGTTAGGAGCCCTTGCAGGTGGCATTTCTCATGATATGAATAATATTATAACTGGCATTTTAGGTCATTGTGCGTATTTGAAAATGACACTACCTAAAACTGGACCACATGTTGATTCCATAGAAGCAATACAAGAAGGTGGCAATAGATCCGCACAGCTCTCAAGTCAGATATTGTCTTTTATACGACAAAACACTTCGAATGAATCCTGCAAAGTTGATTTCTGCCAAGTCGTTGATAGTACAGTTAATCTTTTAAAAGGTGCTATCTCAAAGAAAATAAGACTTGTTCATGAAGTTCCTAAAATGGCCGTGAATGTTAATGCGATTGAGGGTCAACTAGCACAGGTTTTAGTAAATTTAGTTGTGAATGCCAGAGATGCTATTGGAGATTCCGGAGAGATTCGAATTGTTCTTCGCGAACTAGAAACTTGCAAGGTTATAGATCCCGTTGGTGAAATGCGAGGATCTGATCGATTGAAAGGAAAATATGCCTGTCTTTCTGTAATAGATAATGGTCAGGGTATTCCAAAAGAAATCATAGGGAAAGTTTTCGAGCCATATTTTTCCACTAAGCCTGACAAAGGAACAGGCTTAGGTCTTTCAACAGTAAAAGAAATCGTTGAAAAATTTGAAGGTGTAATAGAAATTTCCTCTAAATCTGCCATAGGTACAAAGGTATCGGTATATTTTCCTGTAATTGATGAAAATGTTAATATAGCTGGTCAAACTGCGAGTGAGATTCAAGGTGGTAAAGAGAAAATATTAATTGTCGATGATGAACAGGCCATTAGAAATGTTCTTAGCCTTAGTTTGCGTAGATTAGGATACGATGTTGAAATGGCAGCATCTGGTAGCGAAGCAATAAGTAAATACATTGCTGATAATTATGATTACGATCTCGTGATCCTTGATATGGTAATGCCTGAACTTTCTGGTAGCGATATCTTTTTTAGACTAAAAGAACTTAACCCAAATGTTAGGGTACTTATTTGCACAGCATTTGCTTCAGAACAAGCAATAAGAGATATTTTAGATAATGGTGGTAAAGGGCTTATTCATAAACCTTTTGATATTGAAGAATTGGCCAATAAATTAAGAGAATGCCTTAGTTAAATAACATGCTTAAAAGTTACAAGATCAGAGACATTGAAATAAATAATGGCTTGGTGTTAGCTCCGATGAGTGGTGTTACTTCACGTCCTTTTAGACGCCTTATTAAACTCTATAATCAAGAACATTTAGGACTAGTTATAACTGAATTTATATCTGTTGAAGCCCTAACAAGAAATGTTCAAAAAAGTATCGAAATGATGCGATTTACTGAAGCTGAAAGACCATTTGCCATACAAATTTTTGGATATGATATTGAGAGAATGGTAACTGCAGCCCACATGGTCGAGCAATCTGGAGCTGATATTATAGATATTAATTGTGGTTGTCCTGCACCAAAAGTTGTCAGAAAAGGTGGTGGTTGTAATTTGATGAGAGAGCCTAATCATTTAAAAGAAATGATCAAAGCAGTTAGAAAAGCTGTGTCTATGCCTTTGACTATTAAGATTAGGTCTGGCTGGGATGAGAAAACAAAAAATGCATTAGAGATTGCAAAAATTGCAGAAGGTGAAGGAGTTGAGGCTTTGGCAGTTCATGGTCGTACTAGGGCTCAATTATACAGAGGGGATGCTGACTGGAATCTTGTTGCCGATGTTGCAAATTCCTTAAAAATTCCTGTTTTAGGTAGCGGTGATGTTTGTGATCGAAAATCAGCAGAGGAGAGACTTAAGTACGGGATTGCTGGAATTTTTGTGGGAAGAGGGGCTTTAGCAAATCCATTAATCTTTAAAGATATTGCAACTAATTCAAAAACAGATATTAAATCCAGCCCATCGATGGCCATCGAAATTGTGGAGAAATACAAATCACTACTACAAGAAGATTTTCATGATGTAGCATGTGTTGGAAAAATCAAACAATTATCATCTCAGATGTGTCGTGGATTTCCATGGAGAAAAGAGATTTTAGTTGCCAAGAATCTACCTGAGATTGAACAGGTAATTATTAAAGTTAAGGAATCTATAAATAGTAATCAAACTCAGTTGGCGGCCTAACGTGGAAATTATTCAAGCAATAAATATTGTTAAAGCCTTTGGGAAAAAAATTGTATTGGCTGATGTTTCTCTCAATTTAGAGAAGGGAAAACTTTATGGATTAATAGGTCCAAGCGGCTCAGGAAAAAGTGTCCTTTTAAAAACATTAGCTGGAATTTATGAGCCCGAACTGGGATCCGTTAAAAGATCCGGAAGCTCTATGTCACTCATGTTTCAAGAAGGGGCCCTTTTTGATTCAATGTCCATACTAGACAATGTTGCCTTTTCGCTGGTTTCTGGACGAGTACCTGTTCAAAATCTATCTAAAGATGAAAAAGAGATGGTTACTAAAAAGGTTGGTTATATCTTACATAGGGTCGGTCTTGGCCAAGCTGCCCACAAACTTCCTAGTCAGATAAGCGGAGGTATGAGAAAAAGAGCTTCCCTGGCAAGAGCATTAGTAGCCAAACCTGATATTGTTTTTCTTGATGATCCCACTAGTGGACTCGACCCAGTATCAAGTAATGTAATTATGAATTTAATTAGTGAACTTCACTCTGAATACAATCCAACAATGATTATTGTAAGTCACGATCTAAGACGACTTTTACCAAAGGTTGAACACATTATTTCGATGTGGGATGGACAAATTATTTTCCAAGGTGATTTATCCAATCTTAAAAAGACGAATGATTCTACATTACGTCATTTTGTATCTTGTAGGTTTGATCTGGGGGCACAAGCCTAAATGTCTAAACATACTTCTATGAAAGCCCTAAGGGATATTTTTTTTTCTGGCATTGGTGTCCCCAAAGCGGCGCCATTTATTGCCGATGAATTTCAAAAATCAGCAATTGAAAGTTTAGTTAATGGTCATGATACTTTAATTGTTGCACCAACGGGTTCGGGCAAAACTCACATTGCAGTAGAAGCAATTCAATCAGTCCTTTACGCAGGCGGTAGGGCAATTTACACAACTCCGTTAAAAGCACTATCAAACACAAAATATAATGAGTTTAAAATTAGATTTGAACCACAATTTAGAGTTGGACTCCTCACGGGCGATCGTAAAATTGAGACAGACGCAAATCTAGTTGTTGCAACTACAGAAATTTATCGAAACGAATTATACCGATATAGTGAAAGATATGCCTTAGTGGTTCTAGATGAAGTTCATTTTATTGCTGATGAAGCTCGCGGTCCAGTTTGGGAGGAAAGTATAATATT
>JAWXBT010000188.1:0-3570 GCA_034440315.1 bacterium | reverse complement strand
ATTCCAGAGACATTGGCTCCCAACTCGGCTGCATAAAACAGGGCCAAGCCTTGTCCATAACCAATATCTAGAAAAGATTTATTTTGAAAATTTATAGCAGCACAGAGATTTCTAAAATGAACTCTACCTGAGTCTATTTTTTCTTTTGTTACTGCTTTTTTGGCAAAGGAAAGCCAGTTTTTACCAAAAGCGAAAGTTGTAGATTTTGATTTAAGCGACACTACAATTTAATAATAAAATAATTAATAATAACGATCTTCTTTTTCAAGATAGTTTTCCACGTAATCCTTAACACCGTCTTCTATAGTGCGAAAACTTACTGGACAACCAGCTTTTTTAAGTTTTTCCATACTAGCCTGAGTTAGATATTGGTACTGGTTTCGTATGTTTTCAGGCATTTCAATATACTCAATATTAGGTTCAAGATTTAAAGCCTTAAACAATGCTAATGCCAAGTCGTTCCAACTTGAAGCTTTGCCAGTTCCAAGATTAAAAATACCGTTCACTTTTGGTTTATTGAGAAGCCACCACAGAACATCAAGACAATCTTTAACGTAGATAAAGTCTCTATAAAATTCGCCATCTTTATAAAGTTGGTGATGCGATTTAAAAAGTTTAATCTTGCCACTGCTCTTTATGCTATTGAACCCTTTAAAAGCAACACTGGCTTGATCTCCTTTATGATATTCGTTTGGTCCATAAACATTGAAAAATTTTAATCCAGCAATTTTTTGGCAAGCACCAGTCTCGAATGCGCACATATCAAAGGCATGCTTGGAGAATCCATATAAATTAAGCGGTTTAAATTTTTCTAAATTCTCTTCACTATCAGAGTAGCCAGACTTGCCATCTCCATAAGTTGCGGCACTACTTGCGTAAATAAATCGAACTTTTCTTTCTAAGGCCCATTCAGCAAGAATTTTTGTATAACGGTAATTATTGCTCATCATGTATTCGCCATCGGTTTCCGTTGTGGTTGAGCAGGCACCCAGATGGATTATGCCCTTAATTGGAAGACTAAGAGCATCATTTTCAATTAAATTTAGGAATTTGTCTTTGTGAATATAATCAAAAAATTTCTTTCCATTTAGATTTTGCCATTTTTGATCACTTCCAAGAGAATCTACAATAATTATATCTGAAATACCTTCATCGTTAAGTTTTCTAACGAAGGCACTTCCAATAAATCCTGCACCACCTGTCACTATAAACATGCTTACTTTCTAAATATTAAAATTATTTCAATAAGAGACTTTCTTTTAGCACACTTCCTTTTACAGCAACTCCCAAACGTCTGGGATCCGAACTAATTTTTTGAGTAAGTGGAGAGTGTATTTCTTCAACCAAAACTCTTAGAGAGGGAACGATACTGATTCTATTCACTGGAATATCCAAAGTCACGGTTACCCATTTACCAATAATATTGTCAAATTTATCAAAAGTATAGGCCCAGTCTGCGATTGCAAAAGTAACAGATTGTCCCGGCCAGGGAGTCATTAGATCAATTTCTAAATGAGCAATTTCAGGATTATTGCTGTCGATGCGAACTTTCGTCATGTCAATTTCGAGCATGGAGAGTCTAGAATTTATCCAACAATGACCTTCCTCTTGTGAGCATTGGGGATTTATAGTTTCGCCTTTTTGAGAAAGAACTTGAATTACATCTTCGCTAAATTTATAGATTCTTATTTCAGGATTTATAGATAGACGGCTATATTTCTTTTCTCCAGCAATATAGTTTTCTAAGTGAAGTAATTTTAATTCTTCATCTGAAGGTATGAAGGAAGGTCCTACGACGATCTTATCGAATCCATTTAAGTAAAGTTCTGAGGCTGTAGTTTTGATTTCGTTAATTTTTGTTACTCCAGAAAGTCCATAAACCTGCGTAGGTAAGTTTAAGTTTCCTGCAATTGCCATATCTGATAGCGAAATTTGATTTTGACTGATCCAGTCAATTGCCAAGCTGCGAGATTCGATGGAAGTTGCGCCGAGTTCCTCTCTTAAGTCTAACCCAGCTTTAGTAGGTTGGTATAATACTAGCGGAGTTAAAAAAACAAGGAGAGTTCTTTTGATATTGTGCTTGATACGTTGAGTCAAGAAACTTAAAAATCCCAAAGCTAATACTGCAATAAATGGAATCATCGGTAGCATATTTCTGGTAAAATTTACCTTTTGCTCAATCATGTAAAGAAAATAGATTATGGGAAAAGATAGAAAGAGAAGGAATTTTTTATCTCTCCTTAAGATTGCATATATTGTTGCAATCAGAGCTAGAAGAAGAACAGCAAAACCTACACTGTCAGTTATAAAGAAATTAAAATAAAACATTGCTTGCTCCCAGCCTGGAGTGGCGGTATGTCCTTCATGGCCTGCAATCTTATAATGCCAAATCTCATAACCAGCTTGGTCCATAAAGATTGGCAGGTTAGTAATAATAAATGGACTACCCAGGAGAAAGCCCAAAACTGGAGTGGTGATTGATATAAGAATCGTTTTAATTTTTAGATGCTTAAAAAATAAACAGGATAGAAATGGCAGCAAGAAGATAGGCCAAGCATTGTATTTCGATGAAACCGAGAGGCCAGCAGTAATTCCCACCCAAGAAAGTAAAGCAAGAGAAAAGGTTGTTTCAAGCTGCAAGGCAAGAAAAACCGAGAGCGCAATAAAAAATGTCATAACGACATCCACTCCCACTACTGCTGATTCAGAAACAAATTGAGGAGAGATTGCCAATAAGAACGCAGCGCTTAAGCCTACGTAGCTAGAGCCAAATAAATTGATAGCTATAAAATACGTTAAAATAATAGTTAGAAGAGAAAGGACAACACTGAAGGCTCTATTCCATTTGACCATTCCAGGATGAGAGGCAGTTAGGGCATATCCGTTTAATCCAAATGGATCAGCAGTTTTAATTTCTTTTACTGATTTAATGTTTCCCTCTGCAACATTCCAAAAAAATGATGCAACAACAACTGGAATACGTAGATAGAAATGAAGTGATGGTTTATGAAAATAATGAGGATTTAGATCTCCCTCTTTCACCATGTTTATTGTGCGATTGAAATGATGGGCTTCATCTTCATTATAAAAAAAAGGTAGGTCTTTACCGATAAATGGCAAGCGCATCCATGCAGCAAACAAAACAATGCAGATTAAGAGGATCCAGGTTATGCGAGGCGTTTTTTCTGTTTGCACGAATTTAATATACTTGAAATTGAGGCTCACGTACAAAGACTTTAGCAGTCAAATTTTTACTATTTGTATCGTTATTATCGGCTAATCTTAGTGTAAATCGACGCGGCTTGACCTGTTCTGCGGTTGGATCGGGATTAAACTCTAGAACATGCCATAATCCATCATGTTGAATATCTTGCGAAAATAAAAGTTTATTACTATCTGGTTCTTCAACTCGAATTGTTGATGAAAGCTCTTGTCCTGCCATGGCTGCTCTAACCTGCAAGCGGAAGTTTGATTTTCTACCTCGATCAGGCTCTGTGATTATAGTTAGATCTTCTTTAGCCTTAAGTTGAGTTATCTTTTTTAATTTTAGTAGATAATTACCCTCTGAAT
>JAWXBT010000187.1:0-2621 GCA_034440315.1 bacterium | reverse complement strand
GGTGAAGGAAGGCGTTTAATCGTCAGAGATGGGAAGCAAAAATACTTCAACGATACAATGAAACCATTTCCGATAGACACGCTAATTGGAAAAACTGCAACTATGGTTAAAATACACAATAGTTTGATCATTGAAATAAAGTTAGAAAATGGTGGTGTTTTTCCAGCGGCAACACCAAAATCTGAAGATAGAACAACACATTATTCAGAACCAAGTAACAGAATGACAATAGACACTAGTAGAACGCCCGCACGTGCGCCATACAATTTTATCCCGCTCAATAATCAAGTAGTGAAAGGCCAAGGAGCAGTTGATTTTAGCAAGTTTCATAATGGGAAGTTAAATGGCTACATTGATTTAGAGATTGCAGCACAAAGTGACATTTTTACACGAGGCAAACTAGAAAAATTCTTCATGATAAATAATCAATATGCAATACCCGGATCTTCACTTCGTGGACTTATTCGATCATTAGTAGAAATTGCAGGATATGGAAAAGTAGAGCATGTTGATAAAATGCGAAAGTTATTCTTTAGAAACATTTCTGATAAACATTATAAAAAAGTATTTTTAAACTCGACAAAAAATAATGGTCAAGAAATTGTTAGCCAAAAATCAAAAGCGGGATGGCTTTCAGTAGAGGGGAACAAGTATTTTATAACCGAAGCGCCTTCTTTCTATAAAGTGAATAGAAGTCGATTGAAAGAGCTTCATATGGATAAGTCCGATTCAGTTTACCATATTGAGGATATATGGTTTAATCCGGCAGCAATCAAACCTTTTCATGTCAAAAAAATTAATTCAGACAAGAGCATTAATCTTGAGTACAATATCGCCACATCTATATCTCTTCTTCAGCGCGATGGCTTTATAAAAGGTACATTGCTTATAACTGGGACATTTGCAAACACCAAGCATTTTCAGTGGATAATACCTCCTCCTCTGCAAGATGTTAAGTACGATATTACATCATTAGTACAGGAATATGTAATGGATAAAAACCGTGATGAAGGCGCTGATTTATTGAAAGCACTCAAAAAAAGATCTAATGGGAATGCTGTACCTTGCTTTTATATTACTGATAGTAACGGAAAGCCTTTAGCCATAGGCCATACAGGTATTTTTCGTTATCCCTATAAATATAATATTGGGCATGCATTACAGCAGAACAACTCGCTTGGTTATGATATAGCACAATTGGTTTTTGGTTACGCCTCGACAAATGGAGACAAAGAGACAATCCTGTCTGGTAAAATCTTCTTTGAAGACGCTATCGCCTCTCATATATCAGGTACAGAATTTGGCGCTCTTAAAATCCTATCCTCCCCTAAACCCACTTCTTTTCAATTGTATCTAGAGCAACAGCCCAATAAAGATAACCTCCATAATTGGAGTTCTGATGACCATAAGGCTAGAGGTCATAAACTATACTGGCATAAAAAATCTGACTGGCGTAACCAAGATCCCGATATTGTAGTATCTGCAAGTACTCAACGTGAACTTATTACACGTGCATTGGAACTTAAGAATACACAATTTACTGTTGGCGAAGTATTGAAAGAAAACTCCTCATTTAAAGGGCGTGTCCGCTTTGAAAACTTAACTCTTGAAGAACTAGGAGCCATTCTTTTTGTACTTGATTTACCCGAAGGTTGTTGCCACAAGTTAGGTATGGGAAAATCACTAGGGCTTGGATCTGTGAAAATAACTCCAAAATTGACCTTAGTAAGTAGAAAAGCCCGGTATGAACAAATTTTTCATAAAAATGAATGGCATACTGCAGAAGAAAGAAGCATTGATTTACAGTTTTATAAAGACGAATTTGCCAAATATATCGGCAAACAAACAAAGCAAGCGTTAATTACGAATGCCGAACAGTACTGGGCAAATGATAATCGAATGCAGGAACTAAAACACATGCTCACTTTCGAGCATAACACAGACAAAGTGTCTTGGGAAGATCGAACACGCTACATGAAAATTGAACGACCTAATGAATATAAAGAGAGACCCGTTCTCCCAAAGCCATCCGAGGTTGTAAAAAACAATACTTATCGTGAATCTTAAATAATGCTCCAATGTCAAAAATTCAATGGTCTGATTATCGCCTAAGTCTATCTATCATATTAATTCTATTTAGCGGTGCTCTTTGCATCAGCCAATACTGTCTTTCAAAGACTATTAATATTTCAGTAGATCGTATTGAATCTGTTCAACAAAAATTAGATGCTTTTTACATTAAGTCGGACACTGGAAAAAGTTCTACTCAAACTTTAGCCATACAAGATGCCCGGCTTGAACTTCAAAAAGAAAGAATACGGGTCGAATTAGAAATCAAAAAACAGGAGTTATTTTGGTACAATATTGCATTTCTTGGCATTGGGTCTTTCCTGGGCTTTATATCGTTGCTTTTTTTGATCCCAAAAGCAATTGAAAAACAAGCCAAAATAGAAGTAGAGGAAAAGATTGGTGATGTAATTAGAGGAAGAAGTAAGGATGTAAGAAAAATACTCAGCGACTATGATGATGAGTCTTTGTTGCGAAATACGAAACGAATTTTTATTAACGGCCCTGACATTTCACATAACCAAAACTTACGAGGTTTGTTGATTGAAAATGGT
>JAWXBT010000186.1:0-2908 GCA_034440315.1 bacterium | reverse complement strand
GATAATAAACACACGATCATCTTTATCCACCAGAATATTCGGTGTGTATAAAATCTGATAGGCATAAAAAACAAGGGTAATTAGCAGTGTTGATGTAATCAGGAAAAAAGCTAGCTTCTTTTTGGATACTTCGGCCATACATAAAATTAGAGGTCAAATTTAATCAATCTTTACTACAATGTGCATCATTTTTACTACAGAGAACACAGAGGCCACGCAAAGGACACCAGAAATACTTCTTAATATTCTTAATCTCTTAACTATCTGAATGGATCATTTATCTTTACCACGGAAAAACACAGAGATTGCACCAGTTACATGAGGGAAACGCTTAATTTCTTAACTAGCGCAACGGATAATTTAATTCTCATCACAAAAAATGTCTGCCGAAATTCTTGTTATTCATCCCATAACTCCCGAGCCAAGAAAAATTGCTCGGGTAGTTGATGTGTTGCAAAGAGGAGGTATAATCATTTATCCCACAGATACCATTTACGGAATTGGTTGCGACTTATTGAATCGCAAAGCAATTGAAAGACTATGTGTTATTACCAATGTTAAACCTCAGAAACTTAATCTCTCATTCATCTGCAACGACCTGAGTCATATTTCAGAATATGTAAAGCGCCTGGATACGCCTCAGTTTAAAACGCTGAAAAAATTATTGCCCGGAGCATTCACTTTTATTTTTGAATCGAACAGCAACGTGCCAAAGATTCTGAATATTAATAAAAAGACTGTCGGCATCAGGATTCCTAATCACCCTATTCCTTTGGCAATCGTTCACCTACTCAATCATCCACTTATTACTTCCTCTATTAAAGATGATGATGTAATAAAGGAATATACAACCGACCCCGAAGAGATGTTTGAAGATTTTAAACATCAGGTCGATTTAGTGATTGACGGTGGCCCCGGTGGAAATATTCCATCTACCATTGTTGACTTCACCGAAGGCGAGCCACAAATCATTCGGCAAGGACTTGGAATTTTTAATTAATAAATGGAATCTAAAACGGCATTAATCGAGTTACACTACCTACCCTCACTCGAATACTTCAGTGCGCTCTTAAATTTTGAATCCATTCAATTGGAGCAACATGAACATTATGTAAAGCAGAGCTACCGCAATCGGTGTTATATTAACACAGCTCGGGGAATTGAAATGTTAACCGTGCCACTCACCAACAAGCATGGCAAGGTCGCCATTAAAGATGTTAAGATTGATAATAGTTTAAAATGGCAAAGCAATCACTGGCGCACAATCGAATCTGCTTATCGCAAGGCACCCTACTTTGAATATTATGCAGATGAGTTAAAGAAGATTATTTACAGCAATTACGTTCATCTGTTTGATCTAAGCTTCGACCTGCTGTCATTCTGTCTGAAAAACATTGCGTTCAATCCTAAGCTTTCGGTAAGTGTGGCGTATGATAAAAGTCTTGGATCAAGATATCATGATCTGCGATCCGTTATTCAAGCCAAAATACCCTATTCAGGGCGATCTTACTATCTGCCAATTTCTTACTATCAGGTTTTTGGCAATCAATTTGCACCCAACCTCAGCCTAATCGATATTCTTTTTTGCGAAGGGCCGCGGACTGGTTCCCTGCTCCTTGCCTCACGGAATAAAGGTTGAACAAATTAATTTCGATTCGTGTTTTATTGCTATTGCATTAGTAATTATTAATTACCAATCTAGTGGATTGAAGCAGTTTTGAATTCAGTAGTAAAACTTTACATTTACAATACTCAAGAATATGCCAAATATGGAAGCTAAATTTTCTAACCGGGTTAAAGAAGTCATTTCATTAAGCCGGGAAGAAGCACTGCGATTGGGGCACGATTACATAGGCACTGAACATCTCTTGTTAGGGATGATTCGTGAAGGTGAAGGCGTGGCCGTGGGCGTTCTAAAAAAATTAGGCGTGCCCCTCGATGAACTTCGTGGTGAAATAGAAAAAATCTCTAAAGGAACTGCTACGCATGAAATAAAAAATCTGGCTAACATTCCACTGACCCGCGCATCAGAAAAAGTTTTAAAGATAACTTACCTCGAGGCAAAAATATTTAAAGCCCAATTGATTGGCACCGAACATTTATTGCTGTCAATCCTGCGCGATCCCGACAACCTGGGCACACAAATCTTAAACAAATTTGATGTTGCCTACGATGTGGTTAAAGAAATGCTTGAATACCAAAACGATCAACCTACTTCTGCTTCAGATACTGATGATCCGGATGATGACTCTGCAAAAATTTTTGGAAGCGGTGCTAATCCAGGCAGTGGAAGCAAGGATAAGAAAGGCGGGGAAAAATCACGCACTCCGGTGCTCGATAATTTCGGTCGCGACCTTACCAAGTTGGCTGAAGACAACAAGTTAGATCCAATCGTTGGCCGCGAAAAAGAAATTGAGCGTGTTGCTCAGATTTTGAGCCGTAGAAAAAAGAATAATCCGATTTTAATTGGTGAGCCAGGCGTTGGTAAAACTGCTATAGCCGAAGGTCTTGCTTTAAGAATCATTCAAAAGAAAGTATCGCGTGTGCTTTTCGGTAAGCGCGTTGTTACGTTAGATCTTGCTTCATTGGTTGCCGGTACAAAATACCGTGGCCAGTTTGAAGAGCGTATGAAGGCAGTAATGAATGAATTAGAAAAGTCTGCCGATGTAATTCTCTTTATCGATGAGTTGCATACCATTGTGGGCGCAGGTGGCGCTTCGGGTTCATTAGACGCCTCAAATATGTTTAAACCAGCATTAGCTCGCGGAGAAATACAATGTATTGGTGCTACTACCTTAGACGAGTATCGTCAATATATAGAAAAAGACGGTGCACTAGCGCGCAGGTTCCAGATGGTAATGGTGGATTCTACTTCTGTAGATGAGACTATTATGATTCTTGAGAACAT
>JAWXBT010000185.1:0-5428 GCA_034440315.1 bacterium | reverse complement strand
CCTTGAAACTATTATCGCTTAATATTCTATTAAGAATATGTAAACTTTCCTTTGGTTTTCCCTTCGAAAATAGGATCATTGCTTTATAGATGCCAATTTTTATGGTACAGTAAGTGTCGTTTGGATCCTGAAGCACAATATCCGGATCTATTTCCTTAATATCGTCCTCTTTTTTTAGTGTATATAAGAAATGCAATTTTGAGGTGAGGAAGTTTGAAGTAAGGCAAATGCCGGAACTTAATAAAAGGCAATTCAAATTCGCTTCTAATTTTTCAAATGATGCTTTTGCTTTTGCGATGTTCTGCGTTTTAAGATAAAACTCAAAGTATAAATATTCTAGAGGAAGACCCCATGTTTTGAACGGTGATGAATCAGGTAATTCAGAGATTATTTTTTTAGTTTTATTAAGAATTTCTTCTTGATCCAATTGTTGTAATTCGGCGCAAAACAGACTAAGTTGCAGCCCCATAAAATTCTTAATGATCTCGATCGGCCTGCTTGGATTTAATGTAAAATAATCATCAATGTCTTTGTAAAGGAATAAAAGTTCATGTAAAAAATCTTCAGATCTTGAATAAAGATATTGAGTTAGTTTTTTATTGAAGGTACCTAAAATATCAAGTGATTTTTCTACGGAAAGAGTTAGTGCAACTTGTTTATTATAAAGTTGCGAATAGTGAAAATATTTATCAGAGTAAAGATGCACTCTCTTTAAAATGCTGTAAAGGATAGCCAATTCGTTATGAAGTTCAAAGTGAAGCAGATCTTCTTCCAACTTATTCAATAAGGCCGTGGCAACTTCGCGCGGTGTATTGTAGGCGATCGCTGTAAGTTGATGAAACTGGTCTAGAACGTCTTCTTTGGTAAGGTCAATATTGGTGCTTAAATTACTTTGTATCTTATCATATAAACGCGATTTAAGCACATAAAATGAATTATTACTTAGACTGAGTTTATTCATTATTTCTATGTCTGAAATACTACTTTCACGATACGATCTTAAAAGAAAAAGATAGTTATCGGCTTTAGTCTTTGTAAATTGAGTTACAATTGTATCGAACGCATTAACTTCGAGTTGACCTACAACTTTTTTTAATTTGATCATAATGACATCATAATTAAACTTAAAATTCGTATAAAGGTTCTTCTGAAAAAAATACAAAATTCAATAATTTCTTACATGGTTGCACTAAATTGGTTTTATTGGCGCCCAATATGTTAAAATTATTTGTCATCTGTACACGCTCAGGCATCATTACACATCCGGAAAATTAATAATGAACGTTGCTCCTTTATTAAGCTCACTAAGCACATTTATTTTTCCATTAAGTGATTCCACCTGTGTTTTTGTCATATGTAGTCCTAGTCCTTTACCTTCTACTTCATAATTAAAACGTTTGTATAAGCCGAACATATAAGCCCCATTTTCTATCAGATTTATTCCAATGCCATTATCGGCCACCGTTATGCGTATGCCGTCCAACACTTTTTCTATTCTAAGGGTCACTTTAAGCTGTCGTTCGTTTGATCTGTATTTTATAGAATTACTGATAAGATTATAAAGTATACTTTCTATATAGCTTTTAATGCTGTAGTTCTCATTGGCTGAAGGGGCAATGTCGATTTCAAATTTGCATTGAGAAAGTGACAACTGATCTTCGAGAGTTTCTAAGATGCCAGTCACAACCTTCTTTAAATTTATTTTTTCTTTTTTAGCATTTAAATTGGAACGTGTATTTAAAACCAAACTCAGATCTTTAATGATATCATCAACTTTGATGGAAGAGGAGCGAATGTGTTGAATAATGTTTTGTCTCTCATCGTCATTTACATTTTCGTTGCTAATAATATTACACAGGCCAATGATGTTGGCAATTGGCGCCCTTAAATTATGTGAAATGATATAATTGAATTGCATCATTTCGTTATTTCGGTTTGTAAGCTCGTTAATGAGTTTTTTTAATTCACTCTCTTTTTTCTTAATATTAGTAATATTCCTTATAACGGATTGTATTCCTGTTTTTCGCCCATCATCAAATAGTAAAGTGATCCTGTCTTCGAGCCACACCAACGATCCATCATCGTGCATGCCTTGATACTCATGAATTTCCTCTCCACTGCCATGTTTTGGAAAATTAGAATATAGTTTTTTCACCTCTGCCTTCCAGCCATCGGCAATATAATTATCGTCAATTATTTCCGCATCTAATCCTGTTTTGCCTAACAGATCAAGAAATTGTTGATTAGAAAAAATAATCTTACCCTTTAAATTTCTAACAACTATGCCGTCGTTAATGTTCTCCACTACATTTTTGTACCTCCGTTCACTTTTTATAAACTCGAGCTCAAGTTTTTTGCGTTCTGTAATGTCTCTAAAAAAACTTTGAACGCCTGTAACTTTTGAACTAATAATGATTGAGCTGGAGTTTCCTTCCACATATATCTTTTTCTTACTTTTGGTAAGGAAAACAAGCTCTACACTAAATTGCATATTTCCTGCAAGAACTTCTTTGATGTGCTGTTCGCACACAAGATGATAATCAGGATGAACAATGTCAATTAAAGTGAGTTCTTTTAAGTCGTCGGAAGAAAGGCTGAGTACTTTTTGAAAATATTTGTTTGAAAAAGTAATTTTTGAATTGTTATCAACTCTAAAGATCAATTCGGTGCTATTCTCAATAAGTTCGCGATAGTTCCTCTCACTTATTTTAAGGATCCGATCAAATTGCTTTCGTTCAGTAATGTCCACGTGCCTAAGAACTACTTTTGGAGTTCCACTTTCATAAAGAGAAACGTTCAATAAAAACCATTTCAGTTGTTTAGGCGAATTACAAGGGTATTCTAACTGAAAGGTTTTAGATAGTTTTAACAAAACCGAACGTATACCGTCGAGTGCTTTTCGAGCAACTTCGTCGCCGTTCTTTATCGCTTTCTCACAAACCTCAAAGTAATTAGAGCCAACACCGCTTCTGGGTAAATCGGTCCCACCATTTTCCAAGGCAAAGTTAGTCCAGGCTTCGTTAGCCGAAATTATTACTCCCTTTTCATCTATAACAGCAATATGAGAGCTTAAAGATGCAAGTACACCTTTGTTAAATGTTTCACTTTCCTTCAACTTTTTTTCTATCGCATCTCTTCTTATCTCATTTGCTGTTCGGGATAGAACATAACTCATAAAATTTTCTTTATCATCAACGTCATGAATGATGTTGGTATCCATTAATGCGATCACTCCAAGAACCTTATCATTCTCATCAATTAATGGAAAGCCAATAAATGATTCTATTCTATTCTTAACAATAAAAGGATCGTTTGGAAAGCGGGTTTTAAGCGTGCCATTGAAAACGAAGCCTTCCAGTCGCAATACCCTTTCATATGGTGTGTTGATAACATCTATTTTATAATTATCCGTCTCTAATCCTTTCACTCTAAACGAGAGCATTTGTAAGCTATTTTCGGTTTCATTAAAAACACCTATAGCTGCAAACTTCACTTTAAAATGGTCGCAACAATATTTGGTAAGGTTCGAAAAATAATTCATACCAGTTTTTACTGAAATGCTTTTATAAATTTGTTTGAGTTTAAGCTCGGATTGTTTTCTATCGGTAATATTTCGGGCAATACCCAAAGTAGCTACAATAGTTCCATTCTCTGAAAGAGCGGAAGAGGTTTGTTCGGCATAAATATAATTTCCGTTGCGAACACGGATTCTTACTTCGTAGGTAGGAACCTGTTCATTCATAAATAGTTTAGCAAGCGTACTCTCCAAAATAACAAGATCATCGGGGTGTATGAGTTGCGAGAACGGTTGTCCGATCCAATCTTCAGTTTTCCAATTGGTGATCCGTTCAAAAGCATTGTTGAGTGTTAGTATATTCCCTTCCTGAGAAATTGTATAAATGATATCATTCGCGTTTTCAAACACTTTTCTAAGTTGCTCTTCATTTTTTTTAATAACTGTTTCAAACATTTTTTTATCGGTGATGTTGTTCCTTATCGAAAGAAATTGTACGGTCTCATTTTTCTTGTCAAATAGCGGGGTAATGATGGTGTCATACCAAAGTAAACTACCTCCTTTGGATCTGTTACATATCTCACCACGCCAAATCTCGCCACGTAAAATAGTTTTCCAAAGATCCTTAAAGAAAGCTGTAGTGTGTATACCTGAATTTATTAGACGATGGTCATTTCCTATTAACTCTTTTACATTGTATTGCATGCTTTTGCAAAAAAGTTCGTTTGCGTAACTTATCTCACCTTGTTTATTTGTAATGGTTACTAAAGAAGACTTATTAACCGCGTTCTGCAGTGAATAAAATGTTTGGGACAATGTGCTTAACTGGTATTTTTCAAGAAGTTCGCTTAAATGTCCTTCTATGTGCATCAATTGTCCCAATTCATTAAATACCGGTTTTGATATCTGGCTTACCCATTTTGTTTGGCCGTTTTTGCTTACTATCCTGTATTCAATTTTGAATGACTCATTTTTTGACTTGTGGAATTCTTTAGTTTTTTTAAAAAGATGGCGATCCTCAAGATGCACTAAAAATAAAAGACCGTACTCTAAAAGTTCGTGATCTGTATATCCGGTAAGGTCTTTACAATTATTGGAGATGTATAAAAGCGAAAACTCTTCATCATTGCTCGAGCAATAGAAAACTCCAGGCAGCTGCGAAGCAAGGCTGGAAAGAAAGGTCTCTGAAATATGCTCTTGGGCTGTATTCATAAAAAAGCAAACACTTTAAATAAAGATAACAAATAGAAATGAAATATTTAGAAAAATCGATATTAAATTAAAGAGTTGTCGATCGCAAATTGGGTAAGTTCTGCATCACTTTTCATATCAAGTTTTGTAAAGATGCGGTGTCGATAGGTCCCAATGGTGCTCACGCTTAAATTGGTCTCTGAAGCGATCAATCGTATTTTTTTACCTGTGGCCGTAAGTTGCAGGATCTGTAATTCGCGATTACTAAGAAGTTCTATCGAATTTATTTTACTACGTTTATTGATCTTTGAGAACATGTTTGTTGCTAAAGTGCTTGACATGTACAGTTCGCCGTTTAGTAATTTTTTAACAGCCACCAAAAAATCATTAACCGGTGTTTCGCGAGTAATATATCCGGATGCGCCTGCACTAAGGGCCCTACACCCGTATAAGGGTTCGGGATAAATGCATATTACAAGAATGGGAGTTTTTGGATGTTTAAGTTTAATATTTCGTAAAACATCGATATTACTCTTTCCAGGATGAGATAGCGCAAGCACTAATAAATTAAAGTGCTTTAACTTCAACTGTTTCATAACATCACCGATGCATGAAGCTTCGCTGATCTCGATTTTTGGAATATGCGTTTGAAAAATTTTGCACATCCCAATTCTGCTTAATGGATAATTATCAGCTACAAGAACCCTAGACATGTCAAATACT
>JAWXBT010000184.1:0-3859 GCA_034440315.1 bacterium | reverse complement strand
GGATTGATTCATTGGTTTTTAGTTAGATATTCTATTAAGTCACAAAAAAACTTTCCTTGGAGTTCAAAATATTTAACTTTTATTTTTTACGCTACTTTTGGAGCAGTAGTTTCATCCTCTGTTGAGGTAGGCGGTGTGTTATTAGTTTTTGCAATCTTAATAGTTCCTTCTCTTTGCGCGACTCTAGTAAAGGAAAGTTTTAAAGATCGATTAGTTTTTGGTTGGATATTTTCAGTAATTGTTTGTTCTATAGGCATTCTTTGTTCTTATCAACAAGATTTGCCGACTGGTGCTACGATAGTTTTAGCATTTGGTGTGTCATTAGTTGGGGTACATGCAATAAGAAAGTTTATTTTTTGGCAGCAAGATTAGTTTCAATTACAAATTTTCCTGCTGAGGTTTCAAATGGAATTTGAATACAGACTTCATTTGAGAGTTGTTTTAGCTCAGCACCTTTACCAACAAGCATAATTGGAACCGCCATATCGATTGCAAGACCAGCTTCAGCAAGATCTTTTTTTGCACCAGAAGAGATCATATTTGTTAGCTCCCCAACTGCATCTACAATTTCAGGACAAATAGTAGTGAACGTCTCCCCAAGCATTGTATTAACCATATTTAAAATTGATGGCTCATCAAAGCTAATTATCATATTTCCAGAAACATTTGTTCCTGCCATTCCGATAACGCCGGTTACAACTCCGAATGTCATCTTGTCTTTTTTAATATCCGGTTTGCCAGCTTTCACTGGTGTCATGCACATTGTTTCAATAACTTTTTTGGCAGAATTTAGAAAAGGATTAATGTATTCAATTTTCATGACATGTCTCAAATAGTAGAATTGATAAATTAAATTTATAGTAAAGATTTAGTTTTTTTTACTGCACATTTATATCGGCCTAAATAGATTTAGGCATTATTAAAATTACTATAACAGTGTTAATTTATTGCTGTATTCAAACATCAGTATTCACAATATGTTAGGCAGCATATTGATTCGCAGTTTCTTGAGGTCGTTTTAAAATGATTTCTGCCATAACTCTCGCCTGTTGATGTGGATAATCATTTTGAGAAAGAGTGGTTAAGTGTTCATAAGCTTCTCTCGTTTTTGAGTTAATTAGTGCCCAGCAGCAGGCTTCTTGGGTTTGAGCATTTTCCGGATGTCTCTTAGAAAATTCGACCACAGATTTCTCTATCTCAAGTTTAGTTTCCTCACTAATTTGATTAGTCTTATTTAATTTCTCCGAAGTTCTAATAGCATTGATTGTGGATCCTGCACTGAGTGCAACTATTCTAGTTGAATCTGCTGTCATTTCAAGCAATGTATCAATACGCTCTGGGTGGCATTTGAGAGTTTCAATGGTTTCTTTTTTGTAATACTTGTCACAAAATTTAGAAGGTAGGAAATCGATCATTGCCTGTAAGGCACTTTGCATAATTGTATGATCGACAGTAATTTTTCCATCGGCAATATCCTTAAGTCTATCAAAGGAAGCTCTTCTCTGATTCTGAGAGTCTTCGGTGTTAGTTGGTTCTCGTAGGGCAGTATTGAGAAAAAATACATCAGTTGATTCTCTAACTAAACTTGAAAGAGAACTGCCAAAACCTTGCCAATTTGGAATTGTTTCTTGAGATGGATTTGGTGCTGTATATATTCCATCATCTGGGTATACGTTTTGATCCGGAGGGATAAGACCTAATTCTTTAATTATTTTATGATTCATAATGGGCTCCCAAAGTTAAAAGAATCTTAGGGAAATATTCCGTTATGGTTATGATTCTATCAGGCTTTGAAAGATAACATATATATATGTTGCAAAGAGAATTAAAATCCTCATTCCCCTTACAAAGATTTGATAATGGTATGATCTCATAAGGAATTTAGAGGAGGTTGAAATGGGTGTTCTAGTAGTTTTCTAAACTAATTGAAACGATCGTGTAGATAATGGGGTAAGTTGGGACAACTTTTCTGCGTTCTTTCAAATAAGGAGTATCTTGCTTTAGAAATAATTGTATAACCCATGTCGATAATTATTCTGGGTGAGATTTTTAGTAATATGCCTAATATTCGCCAAAATCCACCGAGTCTCTCCATGATATAAATTATCGCAGTACCTTTCGTTAGTAACTTATCGTCATTATTCAAAAGATACACTGTTGATAGATTATCGGAAGTAAGACCTGTGATAAATTCAAAGTAACTAGATTGTATTGGAGAAAATTTAAATTTAGGAGATTCCCTATCTTCAGAAAGAACAAAGTTGATCAGTCTGTGACAGAGACCACAAGGACCGTCATAAAAAATTATTTCTGCTTTTATTACTCTTATGGCAGGTATCCAATGAGGATTGAAGATAAAGATAGCTAAAAGAACCACAGGCAAATTAAAGTTGGCGAGACAAGTTAGAAAACACAGTGTCCAAGAAAGCTTTGTGATTTTACTGATTCTAGTGCAGAAAATAAAGGCTAATTCTGCCGCAATAATAACAAGCTCAAATTCAGAGTACTCAGTAAAAGATTTATTTGAAAACTGATAAAAAAGATCTTGGATAAAAATTAATTTTAAACCCAACAATAAATATTTAAAATATTTGTTCTCAATCCTCCATGAATAGTTAATTGAGTCTGATTTGACATTCCATGATCCAATAGCGTTAGGTTCTAAAAATAGGCTAATTATAAAAATTATAGCCACTGCATCAATGTCCGCAGTAGTAATTACTTCATTAAAATTCGATATGTACACATACGCAGCAAGTAAAACTGGAGTAACTAGCTTTTCATGTTTTCCAAAAGCAATCAATAAACTCAATAAGGCACATAGGCAGAGAAAAATAACTTGATAATTTTCAGTTAAAATAAACCTTGTAAATGTTAAATATAAGTAAATTCCAAAAATAAAACGGAAGAGACTATATTGACCACCAGTCCATCCATTCTCTTTATCAATAGAATTAATCATCCTGGTCTTTATTCTTTATTGTTTCTTTTGCAGAGCAGCCACTTTATTTTGAGCAAAAGTTGAAATTGCTAATTTAGCAGTGATTTTGGTTCTTTCTTTGAGTAACTCAGAAAGATTGGGTAGATCAGACCAGAAAATCTTTTTAAGATTCAAAGATGCATCAGGATTTGATAGGGAAATTTGAGTTGCCAATGCCTCAGTTTGTTCTGTAAGTTCAGCATGTGTTTCGACAAGTCGATGAAAGAGACCGTGAGCTTTGCACCAGAAAGAATCGCGCCAATCTGTATCGATTGTCATGCCTTGAAAATTAGATCTGCCAATTTTTCTCTCAACAATTGGTCCAATAATAAATGGGCCAAATCCAATGGAAAATTCACTTAGTTTTATAGAAGCGGCACTTTGTGCAATTGCGTAATCGCAAGCAGCTATAAGACCGACACCACCTCCAATTGCTTTCCCCTGTACTTGGGCAATAATTAATTTTGGTGCAGTAATCATTGAAGTGATAACTTCAGCAAATCCACTAAAAAATGCAACTCCATTTTCTTCAGTTTTAATACTGAGAAGTTCCTCAAATGAAGCACCAGAACAGAAAATTTTATCTCCAGCACTGGCTAGGATGATAACAGTTACTTCAGGATCTGATCCTAAGTTTCTAAAACCGTTTGCAAGTTCAGAAAGTAAGGCACTGGGCATAGAATTGCCTTTTGGGTGTGAAATGGTAATTCGTGCTACACCATTGTTTTTTGCGATCTCAATTTTCCCATTCTCTGTCATATGCTCGTACCTTAAAAATACCTACTTCAGCAAAGTCCCATGCTGGACTATTCTGCTATAATATCTTTTGAAATGTTATGTACTATAACAAGTACTAATTGTAGTAACTCCAGCTTGATC
>JAWXBT010000183.1:0-9262 GCA_034440315.1 bacterium | reverse complement strand
GATTATTAAGAATAGTAAGTTTTAAGGGACAGAGGGAGTAGAATATGCGACTTATTAAGTACGGATTTGTTGCTGCTTTAACCGGATTAATGGTTGTTATAGGTAGTGGTTGCGGTGGTACTAATTCATCCAACTCGCAAGGAGTGTCTTTTACTCTTCTAGGATTCTTCTCTGAACTTCCTGAGTCAGGGAGTACAGATCTTCCAACTGGACAACTTGGCCAGACAGTTCCTTTAAGTGCTGAGAATCCAGAAACTCAAAGTAACAACTCAAGTGGGGCTGTTGAAACTGTTTTTGGTATTCAAAATAATCTTTCGGATCAATTTATTCGAGCAGATAGGATAGATCTTTCCTATTACATTGAGGGTGCAGCTAGACAGCCTCCAGATACTATTATGGCAATTACTAAATTTCTAGGCCCATCCAGTTCATCTTCGGACGATGCTGCTACTGTTGATTCAGCAAGTTCAACATTGCCTGATTTTGGTAAGATTTTAAATCTTGGCTTTGGATTTTTTCCTATAGTCCCACCTGAAGTAACTGCATGGTTGAATTTTAATAGAGGAATTTTACCAGAGCTGCCTTTCACTATGGTAGTTACAGCAAAGGCTGAGGGCGTGACTTCTGCTGGGGTTCGGCAAATTACTAATCCAGCTCTGTTTTTTGTTATCTTCACAGCTGACACTGTAATTGCTCCGACTGAAGGAGAAGAGAGTGTTGGTACTGGAGATACAACGGAAGAAACGACAGTAACTCCTTAACTTAGAGTAGTGACAGAGTAATTTTTACAGTTTAACTTGTAATTTGAGCGGCAATAATTGGTAGGGACCGATATGCATAGAAAAATTTTGATTCCGGTTGTAGCGATAACACTTTCCGTATTAGCGATAACAGCTTTTGTAAGTTGCGGAGGCACTTCTGGTGGAGAGAAAGATCTCTCAGGTGCTCAATTTGTAGCTGATGAATCAGTAGGCACGATTGAATTTTCTACCACGCCTGACTTAGTAGAAGTTTCTCGAACAGCACCATTTGCAATTAAGGTTAGAGATGGTTCTGGAACTCCAGTGCAAGAAATTCAAGTTTCCTGTGATACTGAGCAAGGACTTGCACTTATTGAACCAACTACCGGTCGGGAAATAACAGACAAGAACGGAGGAATTAGTGGTTCTATTGGATGTGAGAGATTAGGTAGTTATCAACTTGGTTGTCGACTTCCAGTTGGAGCAAATAAAAGAGTTTTTACAACAGTTCGTTGTACTGGAGAAATTCCTGATACCTTCACTGGATTTGTTGGTGCAGGTGGAGGCGGTTTGGGCGGTGGGCAACAGATATCTGACAATGGTGGTCCTGGCGGAACAAACACAGATGGATTCGGAATACTTTCGACTACTGTAAGTGACGGAGATTCAGATAATACTTTTGTAATCGATACAAATAAAGTGGACACTTGCGGAGACGATGGAAACGACAGTGAGCCGTTTGGGGATGCTACAGCTGAAATAACTTTTATAAATGAAACAAACTCCTCTGTATTTATTACAAGTTACACAATGACAATACCAGGAGTTGGAACTTTTGGTCCAATATCTGTTGGTGGAAGTGTTGCTGGCGGAATATCATCAAGTGGCGGAAGGGCCTCTCTTGGTTTATTGATTGCGGTAGCACAAGGTGATGGATCTAAGACTTATGCTGGCAGCTCAACTAGTATTTCATCTAGTACAGGATTTAAAAACGTAACATTTACATTTGATGCTACAAACGATCAAGGTGATGATATTGGATTTACAAAGACACTAGGTTTGACCTTTTCGAATGCAAATCGTTGTACAAGTGGCGGCGGCGGAAGTGGTGGTAGCGGAGGAACTGCAACTGCGGTTGGTTTAAGTTTTGCTGATAGTGGAACTGCCAGTTCAAGTATTGACGTTACAGATAGCAATGTTTGTACTCCAGCTACTGAAACTGAGAGTATTGGAGATGCTTCCTTCACGATGACAGTAAATAATGGAACTGGAGATTCGATTGCTGTAACATCTTACTCTGTCTCCATCTCAGGAGTTGGCAGTACTGATAGTCAGACAGTTACCGGATCGATTGCTGATGGTGATGCAAAGACTTTTACTGGAACGATGGCTTTGGGTACTGGAACTGCAAAGACTACTTTAGGCGGAACAACCATAACCGCGGTAGGAAACAGAACAGTTACCATTGTTGTTACTGGAACAGATTCTGACGGCAGTGCTGTTACCTTGACAGCTGCTAATTTGGCTAACTTTACCGAAGTTGATAATTGCGGATAAGATAAAGCCTTCCTCGAAAAATTTCAAAAAGACCCACCCAGCGTGGGTCTTTTTGATCACAAAGTCTCAGAGCACTTGTGATCGTAATAAAATCAATATGTTAGCAAATACTAAGAATAATTTATTCACTCGAACAAAATAATTAGAATTTTAAATAAATATAATAAATACAATGACATCGAAGTCTCAGAGGACTTGTGATCTGAATTAATTTTGACAGAATATTTGAATCAAATTGATACTTTAGGTAGTATACGCTCTTCGTAAATAAATAAAAATTATCCCAATCAAAGAGATATCGAAAGTGGACATCCAAAATCTAGAAGCGATTATTCGAATTCTTAAACAAAATGACGTTACTGAGTTTGAACTCAATAATGATGGCACTCACATCAAATTGTCTCGTAACACCTTAGCTAATGGTGCTCGTTACGTTTCGGTGCCCGAGGTTCAACCTCTAATGCCACATAGTGGTTTAAATGGTTCTGCCTCCTCACATTCTTCAGACTACTTAGCAGAAACAGCAGCAGCAATTCCTGCTTCTTGGGTAAAAGTTGAATCTCCTATAGTTGGAACTTTCTATGGTAGACCTGGTCCGGAAAAGGATTCATTCGTCAAAGAAGGTCAATCTGTAAAAAAAGGGGACACTCTTTGTATTATAGAAGCCATGAAGCTTATGAATGAAATAGAAGCTCCGGTATCTGGTCGCATAGAAAAAATTCTACTTCCGGATTCTAAAGTAGTCGAGTATGGCGAAATTCTTTTCTATATTAATCCTAGTGCCTAAATATAAAGTTGCTTCATGAAGCCTCCCTTTAAAAAAGTTCTTATTGCAAACCGTGGTGAAATCGCTGTAAGGATAATCCGAGCTTGCCATGAGCTTGGAATCAAAACTGTAGCCGTTCATTCAAAACCTGATTCTGAAGCACTTCATGTTAAATTAGCTTCGGAAAGTGTTTGCATTGGACCTGCCTTAGCTCGCGAAAGTTATCTCAATATTACAGCAATTATTTCAGCAGCGGTTGCTACTGGTGCTGATGCCATTCATCCTGGTTACGGATTTCTTAGTGAAAATGCTGCTTTTGCAGAGATCTGCGGAAGTTGTGGTATTACATTTATAGGTCCAACTGCTCGCGCAATGCGCACTATGGGTGATAAGGCTCGTGCCAGAAGAATTGCCGATAAAGTTGGAGTTCCTACAATTGCTGGCGATAGCCAAGGATTTTTAAATTCAGCCGAAGCTCTACCGGTAGCTGAAAGAGTAGGTTTTCCTATTCTTTTGAAAGCTTGTGCCGGAGGCGGCGGCCGTGGAATGAAGATTATTAATGATGCGGAAAGTTTTGAGGATATTTTTGCAACTGCAAGTTCAGAAGTTTTAGCAGCTTTTGGTGACGGAAGTTTGCTGGTTGAGAAATATTTACCAAAAGTTCGACATATTGAAGTTCAAATTGCTGGGGATCGTTTCCAAAATGTTATTCATTTAGGTTGTCGCGATTGCTCAATGCAACGTAGATATCAGAAACTTATTGAAGAGAGTCCGCCTTACGCCGTGCCCCAAGATATCATAGAAAAACTTCAGAATTCTGCTGTAGAAATTGGAAAATCAGTTAGTTATTCAAATGTTGGTACAATTGAATTTCTTTATGATGTCCAAGCAAATTCCTACTATTTTATTGAGATGAACACTCGTTTACAGGTAGAGCATCCTGTAACTGAACTTGTAACTGGCATTGATCTTGTAAAAGAGCAGATACGCTTAGCAGCTGGAGAAGAGCTTTCGTTCAGTCAAGATCAGATCAAAATTAAAGGCCATGCAATTGAAGTTCGAGTGAATGCCGAAGATCCGATTGCTATGGTTCCATCACCAGGTAAGATTAAGGGATATCATGCTCCAGGAGGTAATGGTGTTCGTGTAGATTCTGCTTTATATAGTGAGTACACTGTTCAGCCATACTACGATTCTTTAATATCAAAACTAATTACATTTGCTCCAACGCGAGAAGAGGCCATAAATAAAATGTTGGTTGCTCTTGATGAATATATAATCGAAGGAATAAAAACTAACATCGATCTACATAGACGAATTTTAAATCATCCTGACTTTAGATCTTCAAATATTCATACTAAATTTTTGGAAAGTGTTGATCTCTTTAAGAAAGACCGAGAAAGTTTGCCCTCTCAGCAGCTATCAGCTTAAGATTGGGATCTATGAAGAAAACCAGCCTTCTATTTTTTTTGATATTTTTACTATCCTGTCCAAATATTAGATTGCATGCGGAGGATATAACTCCAATTCTGCCAAAACTTGTAGTAAAAGCACCTCATTTTAATTTCGATCCGGTTAAGCAAGGAGAGACAGTCACTCATAATTTTGTTCTTAAAAATGGAGGAAATGCTGATCTTGAGATTTTTAGAATTATTCCCGGCTGCGGATGTACTGTGACAGCTCTTTCTAAAAAGAAATTAGCTCCAGGAGAAGAAACTAAACTTAAGGTTGATTTTCATACAGATGGTTTTATCGGTAAAAAAATTCGCACTATTAGTCTTGAGACTTCAGATCCAAAAATGAAAGTCTTTGTCCTGACAATGGAAGGTATAATAGAAAGCGATGTTATTTTAGATCCTAAGAAAATCGACTTCGGTCCTATTCAGAAAGGTCAGTCGGCCTCTCGCGAATTAAAAATTACCATCGCTAAAGGTGTAAAAACAAAAATCTCAAGTATTTTTTCAAAATCACATTCACTGGAAATTAGTAAAATATCTCAGACAGATTTACAGTCTACTTACAAGATCTTTTTGAAGGACGATGTTAAGGCCGGAGATTTTAGAGCTTTGATTAGTATAGGATTAAATGATAAGAATCGTCCTGCTCTGACAGTACCAGTCTTTGCAACTGTCGTTGGCAAGAACGGCTAAGCATTTCAAAATTTGGGCTATGAAAAAGTGGTTGGTTTTTTTTCTACTAATTTCTCCTTCCATTATCTTTGGTGAAGAAATTACAATTTACGGCATCCCATTTCGGGTTGATGAAATATCAAAAGCAGATGACACACTTACTCGCATAACTTTTGATGGCGTTTCTAAGTTAATTACCTCATCCAATCTTGAAACTGAAGTATTACGAGCCAATATTCAAAGCAAATCTCAACCTCTAGATCTGAAAAATCTCTCAATTATTGCTGAAAATGCTCAAATTGATTCCAAGATCGAACTTTCACAAGTCGCTCTTTTTGGAATCTTAACCAATTGGATTCCAAGTTCAAATTTTGACCTTGCAAGATTGTTGCAGAGAATAGGAAAAACCCCATCTGGACCAACCTTATTTACAGATCTTTGGAATCTAGATCTCGTTGATAGTGAGAAAGAAAAATATTCAGCAGAGACCAGTGCTATACTTTATTTCTATGCCTTAAAAGCTGGTATCGTTCTTCCTGCAAAGAATATTTCCACACTATTTAAAGATACCTTGTTGTTGAAAATCAGGAGCGAACTGGAGGAGTCCATTTTAAATACTGGGACCAAAGACTCGTCAGAGAAGAAAGGCATTTCAGATATCGAAAAAATATTTCATATACTAAAGGACCTAAAAAATTCTGACCAACTAGGACTTACTGCCGTCTTAAATGACTATGAAGTTTCCTTGAAGGCGCTACAGGCTGAGAAGAATTTAGATATTGATTCTCTTTATACTGTCTATTCGAAAGCTTCGAGTAATTCTTATTTAATGAAACTTCTAGAACCGACAATATCGAGAACTCTACATAAAAAAGCTCAGAGTCTTCTTGATAAAGATCTAGGTGAGGAAGCAGTTTATGTTTTAAAAGATATTCCTTCTCAGAGGCGGACACTTTCTACTTACTCGTTACTGATTGAGTGTTTAGCCCGCGTACCGCAAAGTAATTCGATTATTGCGAGTGCGAGTATTGAAACATTCTTGATGGATCTCTCCTTAAGAAGTGAGGAGATTAAGAGTGCTTATGCCGCATTGCTTCGTAGAAGTCTTGCTTTTGAGTCAAGTAAGAAAAATTGGGAAGTTGTTAATAAGGTTATGACCACTTTAAAAAACCTGTCTGGAAATCAGACTGAGCTAGTTCATCTTGCAATGATGGACGTTGTTCTTGCAGCTAGTAAGAGTGGGGATAAGATAATCGTCAATAAATATATTGAGGATTATGGATTAAAATTATCGATACTTGAGAAATTTCGCATCGGGGCCTTTAGCACCATAGGTTATATAGTGTTTGGCTTAGGAATATTTTCATTACTAGTTATTGGAATTATTGGAGCTGCCATCTTATCGCTTCGTAGAAAACAATATAAAAAGAAGTCTGAAATATTTAGCGTATCAAAAAATTTGGATCCTTTAGTTATCTTAACTACTAGTGAATTGGGAGAACTGAAAAGTTGTCTTTCTAGGTTCAATCTCGGAGTCGGGGCTTCAATAGACGAATTAAAACTTGCCTTTAGAAATTCGGTTAAAAAAGTACATCCTGATGTAAATGAAACTCAATCTGATGAAGAATTTATTAAACTTAACCAAGCTTATGATCGAATTGTAGAACTGTTCCAGAAGTGCGGAGCCTGTTAAGACGTTCTTTTCTTAGTTGATGCCAGATAGATTTAGAATTCTTAATAGAAGTCAGAAAAACAACCTGACTGTTTATTTTGCGTTTACCTTGATCTAAATGCAGGACTTCATTTCGTTGTATATCGTTTAATTCCAAGTAAGTTTTACCATGTATGACTACTTGTTGAAGAGTTTCTGTCATAGGAATGCTTGTTAATGCAGTTTTTGCTTTTTTGACCAATGCTTCTCGTAATGGATCATGGACATCAAGATATTCATTAGCCCTCAGTAGTGCCCAAGTGGCTCTTTGAGATTTAATGTCCTGACAGATATCAATCAATAACTTTGATTCTAACTTTAGTTTCATACAGTGATGCATCGCAAGCTGGATGCCAAGCTTGATGCCGCACTAACCCATTGGAATTATTATGATAACTAGGTCTCAGAGACCTTGTGGTGATGCAAAATGCATCAGGAGCTGTGGCGTTTTGCATCAATTTTTATACTCACTTCCATTTTGATCCTGTCTTTCTTTCTACTATACTCAATCTCTTGGTGGCCGTTTCGTGCGAGAAGTCTCCTGTGAATTCGGTCAGGTTCGGAAGAAAGCAGCCGTAACGGTTGTACTTCTGTGTTACGTTCTCGGCCGCCATTTATTTTCCGGAGTTAGTAGTGTCTTATCTTGTTCTTGCAAGAAAATTTCGTCCTAATGATTTTGAAACTGTTTCAGGACAGGATCATGTTACAAGACCGCTTGCTAATGCCATCAAGCGTAATGTTGTTTCTCATGCATTTCTTTTTTGTGGTCCACGAGGTGTCGGAAAAACTTCAGTGGCACGAATTTTATCAAAAGCTCTAAATTGTTCTGAAGGACCAACGAGCACTCCATGTCTAGAATGCTCAAATTGTAAAGAAATAACTGATGGAAAGAGTCTGGCGGTTCGAGAAATAGATGGTGCTTCTCATAATAGCGTCGATAATGTTCGAGATCTAATAGATACACTTCGTTCACAACCTCCTCCAGGATCGCGTTATAAAATCTACATAATCGACGAAGTTCACATGCTAAGTGTAGCGGCTTTTAACGCTCTCTTAAAAAATCTTGAAGAACCGCCACCCAATACTATATTTATATTGGCGACAACCGATCCACAAAAAATTCCGGATACTGTTATCTCGCGCTGCCAAAGGTACGATTTTAGGGCAATTTCACCCAATATAATTGAGGATCGTCTAAAAGAAATTTCAGAAACTGAAAAAATAAAAGCTGCACCGGAAGTTTTTAAAATGATCTCAAGACTTGCTGATGGATCTATGAGGGATGCTCAGTCTTTGCTGGATCGAATCAGATCTTTAAGTGACGGAATAATTTCTGCCGAAGAAGCAAGTCAAGCACTCGGAGTTGTAAATAAAGCTACTCTGTTGGCTCTTTCCAAATCAGTTATTTCTAGAGATGCGGAAAATGCTTTAACGATTATTGAAAAAATCTTTGCCTCAGGCGTAGATCCGCGACTTTTTATCAATGAACTTGCTGCTCATTGGCGAGAACTTTTGATTGCTAAGTTTGCAGGAGAAAAGGGTCTTAAACGAATATGTCTGGGAGCCGATCTTGAAAAAGACTTAATCGATCAATGCTCCATAATGGATCCTCGCGATCTTCAAGATTCAGTTTATCTAGTTCTATCAGGTTGCGATGCTGCTGTAAGAAGCCTTTATCCAAAATTATCAATAGAAGCTTTACTCGTTAAGGTCTCAACAAGAGAGCCAGTAAAAGAAATTGCTTCCATATTAAGAGAGCTTAAAAAAAAAGATCTGAATAGGGATGCTACTCAGTCTGTTAGTATTTCCAAAAATGAAACTCCGTCAGCGCGTCCCGTTTTTATTGCAAAACCACAGAATGAACTAAAGCCAACCGTAAAAAGTGCTTTTATTGAAAGATCGCTTAAGGTACAAGCAGTCACCGAGACTTCTGTTGCAGCCTCTCCTTTAATGTCGGAGTCACTTGATTGGAAAGGTTTTGTTGGAATGGTTTCAAAGAAAGACTTTGGGGCAATGCCAGAATGTCTTAAACGACTTTCAATTGAAAAGTTTGAACCAGGTCTACTTAAAGCCTTAGCTCCAAAACTTGCTCAAGATTATTTTGCAGACAAAGATAATAAAGTAAAACTTGTTGACTACTTGAATAACTACATGTCATCTGCTCGCTGGGATGTTCTTATTTCATTGCCTGATGCTAAGAAAACATCAGTTGGTAACATTAGCCTAGTAGAATCCGAGAAGATCAATAAGTCCAATGCTAAAAATGAACAAAGACAAAGTGCCACTGGTCACCCAGCTGTATTGAATATAAAAAAATTCTTTCCTGGTTCGACTATTGATAATTAAGAGTGATGATAAT
>JAWXBT010000182.1:0-5965 GCA_034440315.1 bacterium | reverse complement strand
TTGAAAAAGTATGGAAAAGATCGGAACAATTAGGTGAAAAAGGCTACACAATTGTTGTTCATGGAAAATACAAACATGAAGAAACACGAGCAACTTTTTCACATGCAAGCAGGGAAGCTCCTACACTTGTAGTTAGAGATTTGGAGATGGCTAAGCTGTTATCTAGGTATCTTAAAAAAGAAATACCAGAACAACAATTTTATATTGATTTTAAAGGAAGATATTCGGATACCTTTCAAGTAGAGAGAGATCTCATGAGAATCGGAGTCGTCAATCAGACTACAATGTTAGCAACAGAGACTCAAGAAATCGCCGAGTTTTTGAAAGTCGCTATGCAAGAAGCATATGGAACGGATAGTATCAATGAGCATTTTGCTGATACTAGAGATACCCTCTGTTATGCAACCTCTGAAAATCAAAGATCTGTATACTCTTTAATTGAGTCACGTGGTGATTTAGCTTTGATTGTTGGTGGCTACAATTCTTCTAATACCTCACATTTGGTGGAGCTTTGTGAACAACACTTACCAGCTTTTCATATAAAGGATGCAGGTGAAATTCTAGATCAAAATTCCATTCGACATCTTGATTATAAAAGTGGACAAGTTATCGAAACCTTAGATTGGTTTCCCCATAACCGAGAAAAGGTTGATATTTTAGTAACGGCAGGGGCTAGTTGCCCCGATGCTCTTGTAGATCAGGTCTTGAGGAAGGTCGCTTCCTTATCTAAGCTTGATATTGAGGTAAGCTCGGCAATTGAGTCTTTCTCTCTATAAACAATTCTTAAGTATTAGACTAGGAAAAATTAAATGAAAAAATACCAATTGTACGGCGTAGGTCACGCTATTATGGACATTATAGCAAAAATTTCTGATCAACACTTAATTGAGCTTGGATTAAGAAAAGCAGGAATGACTTATGTATCTGAAGAGATGCAAGAAAAGATAGTTAGTAAACTTGAAAATCAAGATAAGTCACTTATTAGTGGGGGTTCAGTTGCTAATTCAGTAGTTAGTTTTCAGCAATTGGGTGGTAACGCTGCTTTTGCAGGATTACTGGGAGATGATGAATTTGGAAAAGCATATCTGCAGCAACTTCAAGAGCTCGGTGTTGAAATGGATGTTAAAATTATTCCTAATAGATCAACAGGAAGTAGTATAATTGTGGTTACTCCTGATGCAGAGAGAACCATGAATACTAGTCTTGGTATCTCCTCTGAGATTTCTGCCTCGCATTTAACTAAAGAAACCGTTGTTGAATCTGAGTGGTTTTATGTCGAGGGATATTTATTGTGTAATCCAAGCACCGGTTTTACTGCAGCTAATCAAGGAGCAACGTATTCAAAAGCGAGTGGTAACAAGGTTGCTTTAACATTTTCTGACGCATTCTTAGTAAAAGATCATAGACAAAGGCTTGATACAATAATCGATAAATCAGATTTAGTTTTTGCAAATATTCAGGAAGCCCAAGAATATACTGGTATTTCTGACGATCGTCAGGTTTTCAACGCTCTTAAGAAACGAGTTAAGAATGTGGTCATGACCAGAAGTGAAAAAAGTGTCTTTATCCATTTTGAAGGAAAAGACTTGGAGATTCCAGCTTTTTCTTGTAAGCCAGTAGATCTGACTGGTGCTGGAGATATGTTTGCTGGTGCTTTTCTTTACGGTATTACTAATGGATATTCACCTGAAGAATCAGGCCGAGCAGCTTCTTATCTATCCATGAAGATAATTACTCAAGTCGGTGCCCGACTGAACGGTGACATTAAGAAATATTGGAAAGAGGCTATTTCATAACAAAATGACAGCTCCAAATTTAGGAAATAATGATACTGATGGCCCTCTTAAAGAGGTTTTTAAGAAAGATTTACATGGCTATAAGTTTATTGGGAAAACAACAGCAGATAATTTAAAACTGTTTCTAGATGTTGTTAAAGAAGTTCAGAAGCAACCAGGAGCTGAAAATGAAAAAGTAGTCCCAAATCCAACTTTGGATGAGTTCTTATCTTTATTAGGTGGAACTGTTGATTCAGAATTTCTACACAGGGAAGTTTTAACCGATATATTTAAAGAATTAATATCTGGTCATTCAGTAGAAACAAGAAGAATTGGTAAAGGCATTGCTCCAATTTCTGGTAGAGATGGTAAACTTGTTTACTTAGTCAAAAGATTTACTGGAAAAGGTGAAATTAAAGTTGATGAGAAGGGCCTAGCCGATTATTCCTCCCTACATCTTTTTGACAACATTCAGAAAGGCCAAGCATTGGTAAGGGTATATCCTCCAAAACTTGGTGAGCCTGGAAAAGATGTTTTTGGAAAAGTATTACAGGCTCCTTTAGGCAAGCCAGCTCAATATAAAATTGATAATACAGTTGAAGAGAAGCCAGATCCCGCACATTCGGAATATCTAGTTATTTATGCAGCTCAAAATGGATATCTTTATGATGATGGTTCAAAACTAACTGTTAAAAATGAGTTGGCAGTTTCAGGTAACCTTGATTACCATTTTGGAAGTCTTGATTTTATCGGCAAGGTAAAGATCACTGGGGATGTCATGCCGGGGTTTAATATTAATGCCAGAGAGGGAATCGAAATTAAAGGATCTGTTAGAGGAGGGAGTCTAGTTTCAACTCATGGAGCAATTATTGTTGATGGTTTTGTTTTTGGAGGTCCTAAATCTAGAGTTATTTCAGGGGAGTATTTTAAAGCTCGTATTGTTCAAGAAGTAAATGCAGAAGTTAGGGGTGATATCATCATTGTAATAGAATCAAGAGACTCCATATTAAGATCTGAATCTGTTGTAAAAATGGAGAAGGCAAGCCTGGTCGGTGGAAGAATACTAGTAGTTTGTGGAGCTGAAATCTTTCTTTTTGGCAGCGATGTCGCTAACCAAACTATTATTGAATTTTGTGGGGATTCACAGACTACGGTTGCCTATTCGGAATTAAAGCAGAGAATCTCAAACCATGAAAAAGCTATAGATTTATTAAAACTGCACTTAGGTCCCTATGCTGAAAATCCAAAAAAAATGCAGTTTCTAAAGTTAGAACACAAATCAAAAATGGAAGACTTATATAATAAGCTTGGAAAACTTGAAAAGGGCAAAATACAACTTGTTGCGAGACAGAAAACAGTAGCAGAAAGTGCTAAAGTAAATTCAGCAAAGAGAGTTAATATTTTAGGCAAGATGTTTCCCGGTGCCGAAATTCAATATAAAGATAAAAAATTTACCACTAACGATATAATTCCTGGTCCGGCATCGATAGATTTTATTGAAGCTGACAGTGTTTTTGCTAAGGCAGAGCTTAAAGGCTTAGAATGTACTTATAAAAATGAAGCCTTAGATGCAAAGAAAGAAGGGGACTTTTAGATGACTGATTTTATTAGCAAGGTACTTTCTATGACAGACGATGAAGTAAATTTAGCAATTAAATATTCCACGAAGCAAGAGTTTGGAGTAGTTTCTTCTTCCTTTCTCTCTCAAAGTATAAGTGTATTAAATCCGAAGAAACCTCTTTGTGTTAAAGAAACAGATACTTTGCTTTTTGTCATTTCACTTTTACGAAAGTACAGTATCGGTTCAGTTCTTGTGATAGATAAAACTGAAAAACTAGTTGGTATATTTACTGAAAGAGATTGCCTCCTAAAGGTTATAAATACTGATATAGATCTTGGTAATACAATAATTTCTCAAGTCATGACAAAAGATCCGCAAACTCAGAAGTTCGATGGTACGATTGCTTTTGCTTTGAATTTAATGTCTTTAGGTGGATTTAGACATATTCCAATTGTTGATGAAGATCATGTTCCGGTAGGTATGATTTCTGTTAAAGATGTTGTCGATTATTTAGTTCATAAAATGAATGAGGATTTACTAAACATTGAAGAAGAGTAGTTTTTCTCTTTTTTTGTAGTCTTATAGAAATCTTGTAACTCTTTGGAATTATTATGTCTCATCAATGGAGGCAGTTTCGAATGCAGAGAAACTTTATAGTCTAAGGCCTTGAGTAAACTCGATAAATACAGTAAACTCACCTCCTCAAGAGTAGCTTTTGGAAGTTGTAGCTCTTCGCTCTAACTTCTATGAGAGCAGCATGTAACATTTAGTACTACGAGGAGAAATACTTCTGTACTCCGTGTTTTTAGATTGTCGATATGGATAGAAAAAATATCGCTTTTGCTACCATAGCCCTACTAATAGTTGGTGCAATCTTATTTAAAGATACATTATCAAATCTATGGAGTGATCGAGATGGGGTTGGTTCTCCTCGTGCATCATTACAAAGGATGAATGCCCCATCGTCTCCTTTGACAAAAGTTTTGGCTGCTTTTGATTCTGATAGTTTTAATGAGATTATTCCAAAGACATCTCAAGAAGATAATGCTCAAGAAGAACAAGTTGCAAAAGGCACTATATCTCAAACTTGGCGCGAACCCACTTTTGAGTCAATTCGTAATATAGATAGAAAAAAAGAAACTTCATCACCAGGTCCTGGAAATGGTTTTGTAAAAAGCGATCTTTTTATCACTGTCAATAATGTTCAAACTAGAAAAAATAACCCATCAATTAGAGTAAAATGTGTAGTTCAGGGTAGTAATATTGAAAGAATTGATATCTACCGGAATGGAATTTATCTTTTTGATATTTTTAATGGAAAATCAAAAAAAGGCTCTATGCCGGTTTCTTTTCAATATAACGATGGAACTGGAATCTGGATTTTTAGAGTAGTTTCTTTTAATGGGGATTACTTTGAGCGCAGATTTAGGTTTATGGGGTATACTGGTGGACCTGTAAATTCCTTACCCTATTTTACTAGAAGATTCTCTATACCTTCATCGAGTGATTGGATAGCCTTCTAAACTATTTTATCAATAAATTAGTTGTTATTTTCCAATCGGGAGTTTGATTTTTCTTTTTTTTAATTCTCCTAGATATTTTGCCTGAGCTTCTAAAAGTTGATTTTCAATTTTTTTAAGGACACCGCTATTCATTACATAGTCTTTAATTTGAGATTTTTTCATGCCAATTACGGCTGGATGGTTTGTAATGATTTCAATATCTTTTGTGACATTCTTTAAGGTAATGATTTCTTCGCCATCAACATTGCCTTTTAATTCAACATAACGAAGAAGCATTTCTCGATTTTTTGCAAATTCAATTAAAACATTTGTAGACATTGGAGTTCCAAAGGGATTGTTGCACTCTGGACAAGTAACTTTCCATTCCAGAAATGAATGCATTCGTTCTAACCAGTTCTTGGAAGAATCATCTTTATCTTCAAAATCTTCTATATCCACGTGTCTTTCCCCTTGAGATCTGTATTTTTCTTAGATAGAAGCAAATAGGCTTAAGGCTCCTTACGAAGCTACTACTAATATGTTGTCGGCAGTAAATAAAATTTTCTCAAGAAAGAAGGGATATTTTAAAATTAAATGTAATATCAATCCCTTAGCCAGTAATATTTTTTGCTCCAAATCATAACAATTATCGCTCTGCGTCCCGATTACCTAAGAGGTACTCATGAGGAGTGCCGGTGTGAAATAGGTTATTCGGAAAAGGATGTAGGTGCAGCCATGTTGTATCGGTTGGTGGGAAAGTTAATAGTAGTTTGGGTGATAGTGGGAAGTTTTGAAAGTGCAAACTCACAAGAAATATTAAAAGCCCATCCTAGTCAGTGCCTAATTACAAGATCAAATATTTCTGCATTGAATGGTAATTCTGTAATTGAGTTATTATCGAAGGAGATATTAGCTCAAAATGGTACTACTGTAACACTAGTTGTAGATGTTACTGGTGCTGCAATAAAGAGTGCTTCAAAAGCGAAAGCAGTTTTAGCAAAAATTATGAAAACATTATGCGCAAATCTTGCTGCACTAGATCATACTGTTCTTTCAGCCAGTCCAAACTTTCAAATTAAGTTAAAGAATACTCCAAACGATCCACAATATAGCTCATTATATGCGAT
>JAWXBT010000181.1:0-9498 GCA_034440315.1 bacterium | reverse complement strand
GAAATTACATTTGGAGATTGGCAGAAGAACTAAGTCTTTATTTCTGTATTAAATTTATAATTTCTAAAAGAGTTCCTGGCGAATCGCCACAGAGGATCAGCTTAATTTATGTTTTTTCTAATCTGAGTTTACCTGAGGCAGCAAAGTTAAAAAGCCTATGTTTCAGAAATAAATGAAAAATCAGTTCACCGGTGAAAAGGCCTTATAATTGTTAATAGAAAAGCTAACTTGGGGATCCCTCGTTTTAACTGACGGATATATATCTTTTTCTACAGAGCAGCTCAGTCTTAAAAAACAACGATAGTTTTGCAAAAGGCCCATAAGAGAATCGGAGCGCAGGAAATACCGGGATCTCATTCAGTGAAAAGTGTGGAAGGTGGAGATCTGGAAACAGGAAGTAAGAGTCGATTATATCTTTGGGGTAGATTGGCTGATTATTCTCGAACTAATAATTAACATAGTCAAAGTTTGTAATTTGTCTGTTTATTAATTAAGTATGGTCGTATGACCCTGCAGTATAAAGATCTTATTTCAATTAAAACTAAGGATTGTCGGGAAGAGTTTCTAAGCGTCTCTGCCTCTGCTCCCGAGATTATCGTTGCTCCTCATAATTCCGATATGGAGCCTTATACTTCTAATCTAATATACATACGAGAGGGGGCAGTTGTTAGACTAAAAATGGCAGCGGAACATCTAAGAAAGTCTCTTCCTGGAGCGAAGTTAAAACTTGTTTACGGCTATCGTCATCCTGATATTCAGAAACGGTACTTCGATAATTACTTTGGACGGTCCCTCATCAACGAACCCAATTTATCGGAATTTGAGAGGAGATCTAACGTACACCTTCTTGTTGCCTCTCCGGATGTTGCCGGCCATCCAACCCGAGGTGCCGTGGATGTTACAATTGTAAAGGATGGATGTGAATTCGCGATGGGAACTCCACTTTTAGCTTTGGATATGCCTAATTTAATTCCTACATTTACCGAAAATATTTCGCCTAAAGCTAGAGAGAATAGACTCCTACTGTGAGACTCTATGATGGCAGCAGGCTATGCCCCTTTTGATGGAGAGTGGTGGCATTTTTCTTTTGGCGATAAGGAATGGGCAGCATATTATAAAGAGCCATTCGCAATTTATGGGCAGGTAGATTTCCAGTGTGAATCTGTTCGCTGCTGATTTGCTGATTTATTATTGGCATAAGACAGATAAAACTTTGGGCAAAAAATAATTTGTTAAATGAGGATTCTCACTAGCTCCGTACTTCTCTTACTATTTTCAAGGATAAAAATATTTGATCTTCTCCCACTTTCAAGAACTCATATCTCACAATAAAATCTACAAAAATGTACAGTTTCTAAAGTTACGGCTGCAATCCGTCGATATTACTGTATAAAGTAATGATTCATTTCTCGTTCCTTCTTGTACAATTCTGCATCTTACATATCTGAAGGTCTGTATTAGTTCGAAGCAGTTAAATTATAGTGAGTGAAATAGTTTCAAAGCAAAAAGTAGCAAGGGATCCAAGTAAGTAGCCTTTAGTCAAGAAAGTGAAATTTTTTGATTATTTTAGATGCTTAAATTTATTGCTTGGTATTTCTTTCACTTGCTAAAGGTTTTTAAGAAAAGTTCTTTATGCTTGAACAAAGAAAGAAAATCCTGATAGTCGATGATGAAGCAGGGGTTCGTGATTCATTAAGACTTCTTTTAAAAAGTACTTATGAAGTACTGATAGCAGAAGATGGAGAACAAGCCTTGCAGCAAGTGGAGCAGGGGTGTCCCGATTTAGTGCTCTTAGATCTAATCCTTCCAAAAATTGATGGGATTGAAGCTCTTCGCAACATCAAAGAAAAAAATCCAAATATTCCAATTGTTATTTTAACCGGCACAAATACAGTTCGTACAGCAGTGCAGGCAATGAAGTATGGAGCAGTTGATTACATTGGTAAGCCATTTGATATTGATGAATTAAAGACCATTATATCAGCCGCCGTTTCTAAGCCTGCCGAGTTAAAGATAACTAGTGATCAAATCCAGGCAGAAGTAACAACCTCTTTAGATATAAAAATAATTTTGCCAGAAGTAGTTCGCGATTTTGGGCCGATGGTTGGAAAATCTTCAGCCATGAATGAGTTATTTCAAAAGATTCGACAGATTTCCGATCGTGATACTACAGTCTTAGTAACGGGAGAATCTGGGACTGGCAAAGAGTTAGTTGCAAAACTTATTCATAGTCAGAGTAAGAGGAAAAATGGCCCCTTTGTAGCGATTAATTGCTCAGCAATTCCCGAAAGTTTGATCGAATCGGAGCTGTTTGGTCATGAAAAAGGCTCTTTTACACATGCAGTTGAAAGACGAATTGGACATTTTGAGTTAGCAAATGGTGGCACTCTGTTTTTAGATGAAATAGGGGAGCTTAGTCTGCAAGTGCAAGTGAAAATTTTAAGATTTTTACAAGAGCAAGAATTTTATAGAGTTGGTTCTTCGAAATCTACAAAAGTTGATGTGCGGGTGATTTCTGCAACTAATAAAAATTTAGAAGAAGCAATAAAAGCAAAAGTCTTCAGAGAAGATCTATACTATAGAATTAATGTAATTGGACTTCGACTACCAGCTTTGAGAGATAGATTTGAAGATGTTCCAGCATTAATTCAGAATTTTTCAGAAAAGTTTCGTGATCAATATGGCGGCAGAACTCTAAAATTTTCCGAGGAAGCTTTAAATAAAATGATTGAGTATGGATGGCCTGGCAATGTTAGAGAACTTGAAAATGTTGTAGAGAGCCTCATAGCTTTATGTCCAAGTGATACAGTTAATGAAGGGGATTTACCTGAAAAAGTCATAAATAAATTTGGAATGTTTAGTTTAAGTCAGGATGCAAATTCCGGAAAAATTGGGTTTGAAGAAGCTGAGAAAAAGTTTGAGATGGAGATTATTCTAAAAGCCTTAAAACGCACAAATTATGTACAAACTAGGGCTGCTGAATTGTTAGGAATTAGTCGTCGAATTTTAAAATATAAGATGGATAAATTGGGAATTAGCGATCAGCCACAAGAAGTTCTTAGTTAATCTTATTAGATCTAAGAATTATCCCTAGATTTTTACTGATTATATCCGCCTACAAATTCTTAATCGAAGCATTTTATAAAGAAATCTATCATTTACCACGATACCTTAAGCTGAGTGTTTCGCTGAGTGCGTAGTATTTGGAGGTATTTTTAGTGAATTATATAAAATTCCTTTCTGGGATAATGGTTCTCATTTTATCATTACTATCTCAAGTTACAGTTGCCCAAAGTAATCCCGATGATAGATACACAATTTATCGCGATGGGGTTGTAAAAGAGAATCAATTTGAAGAGATTCAAAATACTGAAAAATCGATTAGAACAATATTCACAGATATTGGTACAGTTAAAACACGCAGCATTATCAAAAGTGCCACTAACCTACAAGAAGAGATCTATTCATATCACCGAAGTGGTGCCCTTGAGACATTAGAAAAACCCACAGAAGGTTTTATAATTAGATATCATCAAACTGGAATTAGAAGTAATTCTATTGATTTAAAGCCCTTCGCTTTTGAAAATTTAAGTATTTCGAATCTTATTTTAGGTGTTCGAGAGGAGGGAAATAACAAGCTATATCCAGAGGATGTTTCAATTCCAAGTTTTGATTCTGCACATAATATTACTGGCTCATATCTATTTTTTGCTGAAAATCGAGAGATGGGTCCATATCTTAAGATGAACTATCAATCTGGTATAGTTGAAGGTGAAATAGTGGCTCTAAGTGAAGCGGGTGAAAAAATTTTACAAGCCAAAATGAAGAATGGAATTCTTAATGGTGAATATGTTCGGTTCGACGCAGTTAGTAAAGAAGTGATCGAGAAAGGCACTTATGTTGAGGGGCTGATCAATGGATCCGTATTTGGGTACTATCCTTCGGGCGATAAGAAATTTGAAGTATCATTTGATAATGGAATTTTAGATGGTCAAGTAAAATTCTATTCAGCAGATGGTGAGCTAAAGGAGAATTGTCAATTTATAAAAAACTTAAGAACTGGGCATTGCCAAGTTTTTGCCAACAATGGAATAGCTTTACTTGATGAAAATTATTCAGAAGGTAGAAGAGTTAAAAAGTGGCAAGAAAATTATGAAGATGGAAGCATTAGAAAAATTGCAAATTACAGTAATGGAAACTTAGATGGAGAAGTCTTTTCATACTCAGCCCTAGGAAAAATTCAAAAAAAAGAACAGTATAAAAAGAATATGCTCAATGGCACTTCTTACCATTACTCGGAAAATGGGATCTTAAAGGCTAGTGTTGAATATAAGGATAATAAAAAAGACGGATTTGTAAGAATTTATTATCCAGGTGGAAAAATCGAAGCTGAAATGCCTTTTCGTAATGGTTTAAAGCATGGCAAGCAAAAAAGATTCTACCAATCTGGAGAAATTTTTGAAGTTGCAAATTATTCCGGTGGCAGACAAGTTGGAATCTCCCAATCTTTTTACAAGACTGGTGTAAGTATGGGAGGTGGTATGCCCACCCAGGGGGAGCGTTTAAGTTACCTAGATAGAGCTATTAGAGCTAATTAGTAAAAAGTGAAATAACCTCTTTAGCTCACACTTTTTTTGGCATGATAAAAAATTTACTAAGAAAGCTTTGCCTGAATTTCCTTAGCCTCTTCCCGATCTGCAACATTATCAGTATGACAGGCAGCTTTTTTGCCCTTATGTGCCAATCTAAAAATTTCTTCTTGAGATAAATTTCCACGTTGTTCTAAAATCTTTAATCCTTCATTGGAAATTCCAGGAGATTTTTGTGACTTCCTATCTGGCTGAGCTTCTTCTTCCTTTCCAGAATAAAATTCAACAATCTCTTTTGAGATTCTTACACTGCACCAATCATGACCGCACATGGCACAAAAATCAGTATCAACATCGAGATCTTCATCATGATAAGCTCGAGCAAGTTCAGGATCAAAGCTAAGATCGAAATGCTTTTGCCAATTAAGAGCCGCACGGGCCTTAGTTAATTCATCATCTTGATCGCGGCTACCTGGAATTCCAAGGGCAACATCGGCAGCATGAGCTGCAATTTTATAAGCTACACAGCCTTGTTTAACATCATCTTTCTTTGGCAATCCTAGATGTTCCTTCGGTGTAACATAGCAAAGCATTGAAGCACCGTGGTATCCAGCAGCGGTTGCACCGATGCAACTGGTAATATGATCGTAGCCAGGAAAGATGTCTGTTACTAACGGGCCTAAAACATAAAATGGAGCACCGTGACAAAGTTTCCTTTGAAGTTTCATATTATATTCAATTTGATCGAATGGCACATGACCCGGGCCTTCAACCATTACTTGAACACCTTTTGCCCAGGCTCGCTCAGTCAACTCACCTAGAGTTTGCAACTCTCTAAGTTGTGCTTCATCAGAAGCATCAGCAAGGCCACCTGGTCGAAGTCCATCACCAAGAGAAAAGCTGACATCGTATTCACGCATTATGTCACAAATATCATCAAAGATTTCGTACATGGGATTTTGTTTATTGTGATGCAGCATCCACTTTGCAAGTAAAGATCCGCCACGAGAAACAATTCCAATCAATCTGTTTTTAACATAAGGCAGATGTTCCTTCAGGACACCAGCGTGGATTGTAAAATAATCAACACCTTGCTTGGCTTGATGTTCAAGTGTCTTAAGAATTAAATCATAACTTAAATCTTCAATTTTGCGCCCTATAATCATAGAATAAATTGGCACAGTGCCAATTGGAACTGTGGAGTGACGTAAAAAAGCAGCCCGACATTCATCAAGATTACCACCTGTTGAAAGATCCATCACTGTATCGGCACCCCATTTTATAGCCCAATCGAGTTTTTGAAGTTCTTCATCAGTATTTGAATTTACAGGAGAGGCACCCATGTTAGCATTGATTTTAGTTTTTGATGCCCGACCGATGCACATTGGATCAAGACGAAATTTTAGATGCTCTGTATTTGCAGGAATGATCATTCGCCCAGTTGCAATTTCAGTTCGAATTTGCTCGAGTGTTAAATGAGTTTCTCGTTGAGCAACACGTTTCATTTCTGGTGTAATTATTCCTGCTCTGGCAGATTCGAGTTGAGTAAAAATCTTTCTGCCGATTTCATTCTTCCAGTTTAAAGCAGTTACTTCAGATGGAGTTGGCATACCTGGAGTGTCTGGGGAGGAAAAAGTAAAAACACCGCCTAAATCTGGATTACGCGCAAAAGAACCTGGATTAGTGCCAGCTTTATTTGATGATGGATTATGGCCTCCCAAAGGCAAATCAATTTGATCGAACTCTTTCTTTTTATCTAACATATTTCTTCCTTTATGCTGAGTATGTTCTTCGGCAAGCTTAGGATCAGCTTGAACTTAAGTCTCAATACTGCCTATAATTTACACTAATGTTCCTAATGTCAAACTTGCTCAAGGCTTTATGCTATTAAAGGATATTGGCGGAGAATTTTCATTTATTAATCGGGTATCCTTTAAAAGCACAGATCCATCGGTTCTTGTGCCCAATGGTGATGATGCTGCCGTCTTTGAAGTGGGTGGTGAGATTATGGCGATCAGCACTGATACGGTAGTTGAAAATGATCACTTTAGTTTCGATTATTTCACTCCTTATCAAGTTGGGAAAAAAGCAATCGAATCTTCTGTTTCAGATATTATAGCAATTGGTGGAAAACCAAGATTTATTTTTATCTCCCTTTGTTTGCCAAAAGATACCCATATTGAAAGAATGGAGGAAGTATACAGAGGAATATCTGATGCATGTAAAAGGTGTTCTTGTGAAGTTTTAGGAGGTGATACAACACATGGATTGCAGATGGTTATTTCAGTCACTGTAACTGGTATCATTGCTTCTAAAGATCGGATCTGTACCCGATCAAATGCCAAACCAGGAGATTTGATTTACGTAACTGGGGTCCTTGGTGGATCTATTGCAGGGCTGGCTCTTTTAAGAAAAAAAATTGAAGGTTTTGATAAAATCAAAAAATTTCATTTAGAACCTGAATGCCGAATTGATATCATTGATAAAATTGCTCCTTATGCTACTTCGATGATCGATGTTAGTGACGGACTTTCCAGTGAGATTCACCATATCTGTAAAAGTAGTGGAGTTGGTGCAATTATTGATGAATCAAAAGTGCCATTAGCTCAAGGTATAGAAGAGGTCGCTAAGTTATTTGGAAAAAGTGCTTACCTTTATGCATATTCAGGTGGCGAGGATTTTCAACTTGTTTATACAATCTCTGCCAAAGATAAAGCACATGCTCTAGGATTTGAAATTGGGATAGTGACGCAACAGGATGTCTTGATTAAAAGAAACGGAGAGATATCAAACTTTGAAAATAGGGGCTACGATCATTTTTTATTAGATTAAAATTTTATGAGTATAGATTCTAACGATTTTCTTCAAATTGGTTCTCGTAAATTTAAATCTAGATTAATGCTAGGCACAGGAAAATTTCCATCTGCTGCAAAGATGGCTGAAGCTTTAAAAGCTTCAGAAGCTGAGATTGTTACTGTAGCAATGCGCCGCGTTGATTTTGAAAATCCAGTCGATGATTTTTTGAAATATTTGAATATTGATGATTATATTTTTATGCCCAATACTTCCGGAGCGAGAGACGCTTCAGAAGCTATTAAGATGGCTAAGTTTTGCAAAGCTGCCACAGGATCGACTTGGATTAAAGTTGAGATTCATCCTGAGCCTAGATATCTTTTGCCAGATCCAATTGAAACTTTTCTGGCCTGTAAGGAACTTGTTAAAGAGGGATTTACCGTTCTTCCTTACATTAATGCCGATCCTGTGCTAGCAAAACGACTCGAAGAAATTGGATGTGCTGCTGTTATGCCATTGGCCGCCCCCATAGGTTCAAATAAAGGCATCACTATGAAGGAGATGATCTCAATTATTATTGAGCAGATTTCAATTCCAGTTGTGATTGATGCTGGATTAGGAGCTCCTTCACACGCTGCCTATAGTATGGAGCTGGGAGCGGATTGTGTTTTAGTAAATACTGCAATCGCAATTGCAAAGGATCCAGTTGAAATGGCTCGGGCTTTTAAAGAAGGTGTCCAAGCCGGAAGAAGGGGATATTTATCCGGACTTGCCACTGAAATCCATGGAGAAGCAATTGCTTCATCACCACTTACTTCATTTTTAGATAAAGCAGTTGGTGTCTAAATGGTTTTCTCGCAGATTTTGACTAGATCTAAATACAATGAAATAGCTGAACAACTTTCCAAAGCAGAGATTTCAAAAATTCCTAGTATTCTTATTAAAGATAAAATTACTTTTGAAGATTTTCTTTGTTTAATTGCTAATGGATCTGAAAAGTATCTCGAAAAAATGGCACAAAGATCACGGGAGCTAACTCGTAAGAGGTTTGGTTCAAATATCTCTCTTTATGCACCACTGTATGTTTCAAATGAATGTGTCAATACTTGCACATATTGTGGTTTTTCGCGTCCAAATAAAATTGCTAGGCGAACTTTGACGAATTCTGAGATTGAGGCTGAGGCCAAAGCATTGAGCAAGAAAGGCATTAGAAATGTTCTACTTTTAACTGGAGAATCGCCCAAGAAAAATCCAGTCTCTTATCTTTTAGAAGCTGTGAGAATTATTAAGCCATACTTTTACTCAGTTCATATTGAGATTTATCCTGTTGGGATTGATGAATATCAAGAATTTTTCAATGCTGGTGTTGAAGGTGTTACCCTTTACCAAGAAACATATGATCCAAAGATCTATGATAAAATTCATACCTCTGGATTCAAAAAAGATTTCGATTATAGAATTGATACACTTGAGAGAGCCTCGCAAAGCGGCATTAGAAGATTAACATTGGGGGCACTTTTGGGTCTAGCCTCTTGGCGATTAGAGATGGCTTGTTTAGCTTTTCATTTATTACACCTTGAAAAAACTGCTTGGCGTTCCGCTTTGTCATTATCTTTTCCCAGAATTAAAGAAGCTGCCTTTTATACTAAGCCAGAAAATATTATTACTGATAAAGAATTCGTACTGATTCTGTCTGCATTTAGAATTCTTTCACCTAATTCAGGAATTAATATATCGACAAGGGAATCTGCTGCATTCAGAGATCAGTTAATTCCTTTAGGTATTACCTCAATGTCTGCCGGATCGCGCACTGATATTGGAGGATACAGTGGTGATGCAAACTCGACTGAGCAATTTAGTCTTGATGATCTAAGAGAACCCCATGAGGTGGCAAGTTCTATTACTGCCAAAGGATATCAGCCCGTTTTTAAAGAATGGGATAATTGTCTTTGATTTTTATCCTTGTTTTTCGGTAGTTTTAGTTAGACCTTAAGATAGCTTTCCTAATAACGATTACAAGGCCTTTTCACCGGTGAACTAATTTTTCATTTATTTCTGAATCAAGCACTCCGAAATTTTGCGAGCTTAGTAAACTCAGATTAGAAAAAACATAAAT
>JAWXBT010000180.1:0-11267 GCA_034440315.1 bacterium | reverse complement strand
TATTTTTTAAAGTAAGTGAAGATGTCTAAAACACTAATTTTGAATCTTTTTGTTAGGAACACTAATAGATTAAACGAAATGAAAACCAGCCAATAAATCATTCGATCAGATAGCTAGCTTTTTCTGGTAACGATTATAAGGCCTTTTTACGGAGAAGTAATTTTTCTGTTATTTCAGAATCAAGCACTCCTAAATTTTTGCGAGCTTTGTAAACTCAGATTAGAAAAACCATAGATAACGCCGATTCCCTGTGTCGATTCGCCAGGAACTCCTTTCGAGATTATAAATTTAAAAAAGAAAAAATAAGATTAGTTTCTCTACGGGGTCTCACCCTTTTAGATCGAAACAAGGCGGTTTTTCTTAGGCTTAGAGACGATTGCGTTTTTGACTATCAATAGTTTTTGAAAATAATCTGCTTTTAATTACATTTTATTTAAAAAAAATGGTGGCAGTTTTTTAATTTTTTAAATCTAAAAAATCTTAGGGAATTTCACTTCGCCGTATGTAACGGTGCGAAAACTGGGAAGGCTCTAGAGCCAAGCTACAACATTATAAGAGGTATCAATCCGAGCTGAGCAACCAATCATAATACCAAGTACTAAGCTTAAGAGCTGTTTGAGATAAAAATCTTCCTGCTATTGACATGCCCAACATAGTTTATGATAGTGCTGCTGATGCTTGACATGCCAAGCTAAAAGTTGAGCATTAGTAAATAAGCATAACTATAAGAAACCATTAATATTATGAAGCCATTTTTGAGTCGTGCATTTCTAGGATTAGCTTTGGCCGTTTTTGGGTTTGTCCCGCTGATTCGAGCTGAGGACCCTAATTTTACCATTAGCATTAAAGATCACATCTTTACCCCGAATCGCCTTGAGGTTCCGGCAAACGTGCGCTTCAAATTAATTGTCATTAATCACGACACTACTCCGGAAGAATTTGAAAGTTACGATCTAAACCGAGAAAAGATTGTAGTTGGAGGCGGGCAGATATCACTTTTTATCGGCCCACTTGAGCCCGGCGAATATCATTACTTCGGAGAGTTTAATCCAAATCTGGCGAAAGGGATAATTGCCGCACGCTAAATGCAGCTGGCATGGATAGAATTTAACAGGAGCATGTAATAAATGGATTGGGTTGCAATTTTTGTTATTACCTTTCGCGAGGCGCTGGAAGTCGCTTTAACATTAGTGCTTGTCGTAGCAGCTACACGCTCACTCCCGGGGCGTATGCGCTGGATTGTGGGTGGTTTTATGGCTGGGCTGCTGGGTTCAGTTGTTGTGGCTGCTCTTACCGAGCGCATCTCAGAATCAATGCAGGGTATGGGACAGGAACACTTAAACGCAAGCTTGCTTGGAATTTCTGCGGTGTTGATTGGATTTACGGTAATCTGGATGCGCAAACACTCCAGAGATCTTGTAAAAAATCTTAAGGAAACTTCATTAGCAGTGCTCGAGGGACGAAAACCGATGTTCGCTCTTAGTCTTATTATCGGACTAACCGTTCTGCGTGACGGATCCGAAGTTGTGCTGTTGAGCCAGGGACTTTTCGCTTCCGGTATAAGCGTTTTTAGCCTGATTTTTGGTGCTCTCTCAGGAGTTGTGGCCGGAGCAGCGCTGGGGATCGCTATGTATTTCGGCATAGTAAAACTTAAGGTCTCGGCGATTTTCGATATTGTAAGTATCATGTTGATTTTTGTTGCAGCCGGAATGGCCGCACAAGCGGCTGGGTTCCTTGTAGCTTCCGGAATGCTTCCGCCTCTTTCGACTTCACTGTGGGATTCCTCTGGCCTGCTATCAGAGCACACCTTAATTGGCGAGTTAGCACATGTACTTTTCGGTTATACTGCACGCCCGAGTGGCATGCAGTTCCTCTGTTACGTTGCCACACTTGGGATAATTTTTTGTGGTTGGAAACGGACCAACTCTTCACAGTCTTCAAATAAGGTGCCAGTGGCCGCTGCTGCAGTGGTGCTTCTTGTAACTGCGATAATCGGTCCAGCGTTCCCCTCTCATGCGTTAGATAAGATCTATTCTCCGATGGTGCATAGCGGAGAGATCGAGTTTGAAACTCGCGGAACATACGACTTTGACAAGCGTGACGATCGAGATGGAACATGGAAACAAAAGTTTGGAGTTGGTGGCGCACTAAATGACTACTGGGCCATGGAGATTTACGCTGAGACTGAGAAAGACAATGGAGAGGAGATCGATGTAGAAGCTGTGGCACTGGAAAACCGGTGGCAGTTAACGGAACAGGGGGAATATTGGCTGGATTGGGGACTTTATTTTGAGTACGAGCATGCTACTCAATCTCAAACCGCAGATAAACTGGAAGGCAAGATTCTGCTTGAGAAGACTCAGGGCAACCTTGAGCATCGCCTGAACATTATCTTTGAGAAAGAAATCGGGGGTTATTCCGAGGAGGAAACCGAAGGTGAACTCTCCGCAGTCAGCCGCTATCGACTGAGCAAATATTATGAACCAGGCATAGAGTGGCACTCGGAATTCGGTGAATTGAATAAGCTCGGTTCATGGAGTGAACAAGAGCATTATATCGGACCGGCACTCTACGGTAAAATGGGAGGCGGTTTTAAATACGAGATAGCACTTCTTTTCGGCATCTCTACCGAAGCGACAGACAAGGTGCTGCGTGGGGTTGTTGAATATGAGTGGTACTTATAACAGATCGATCTTTCCCCGATTTAAGCGAAATAAATTTTTCATTTATTTCTGAATCAAGCACTCCTAAATTTTTGCTAGTTAAATAAACTCAGATTAGAAAAACCATAGGTAACGCCGATTCTCTGAGACGATTCGCCAGGAACTCTTTTAAAAAAGTATAAACTTAATAAAGAAATAAATACTTAGTTCTTCTGCCAAGATCCAGGGGGGATTTCAGAAGCGTGTTTATTATGACCAGAGCAATGAAGCTGTAAATTATTCTTAATGGTTTTGCCGCCAAGTGGCACAGATTTGAGTATTTGCCGAACAATCTGTCTTCTTTAGGAAAATGTTTGAACTCCGCGCCAAATTCTCTGTGAGACTAAGAGGTAAAAATTAGGGAGAGAAGGTATCGTACCGGATGGCATTAAGATAAGCCTTTAAACAGTAATTTCTTCAAGATATTTAGCTACAAATCCGTTCCATCCAAATCTATTCTTTAGCTCAAGCCTAAAACTCTCTGCAGAATCCGGCTCTCCATGCACGATGGCTACTTGTCGAGGAGCTTTGCTGCTGATATCTAGGCTAGCTTTGCACCACCTCAAAAGCTCACTTAGATCGCCGTGGGCACTGAGACCGCTTATCTCAGATATTTGAGCCCGAACTCTGACCCGCTGGTGAAAGAGGTGTATCTCTTGAATGCCGCTTTTAAGTAGAGCTCCCCTGGATCCATCGGGCTGAAAACCTATGAACAAAATTGTATTGAGCGGTGAACTGATACGATGAAAAATATGATGTAAGATGCGACCACCACTTAGCATGCCACTTGCTGAAATAATTATCATCGGATCGTGAATTGCATTTAACCGTTTGGACTCTTCTCGATTTTGTATAAAATGAAGTCGCGGGGGCATGAACGGTTGAATGCCGCGCTTTAGAAGATCTTTTGCCGGTCCATCATACTCCGGATGATTATCCAGATAAATCTGAGTGGCATCTTGCGACATCGGGCTATCAACAATGATGGGAAGATCAGGAATAAGTTTCTTCTCTTTTAATTCGCGTAAATAAAAAAGGAGTAGTTGGGCACGCCCTACAGCGAAACTCGGAATAATAACAGAGCCTCCACGCCGAGCGGTTTGATTAATGATATTTGAAAGTTCCGAGGCGATCTCAATTGTCGGATGATTCCGATCTCCATATGTTGATTCAATAAGCAAAAGATCGCCGAGTTCTTGAGGTTCCGGATCTTTCAATATAGGTACATTATATCTCCCGATATCCCCAGAGAATGTAATGATCTTGCCCCCGATTTCGAGATTAATTGAACAGGCTCCGATAATGTGGCCCATAACGCGCCATTGAGCGAACACGTTCGGTAATACCTCAATACGTTTTTCAATCGGAGCAGTTTTGAGTAACTTAAGCGTTTCGACCGCATCTTGTTCGGTATAAAGAGGTTTCGGTTCATGGAATCTCGAGTATCCTTTTCTTGCTCTATATTCCGCCTCCTCTTCCTGTAAGTGTCCCATGTCTCGTAAGAGAAGGCCGGCTAATTGCTGGGTCGGTGCTGTGCAGAAAACTGGGCAGTTTAATCCGAAGTTACGAAGACGGGGCAGGAGGCCTATGTGGTCAATGTGTGCATGAGTTAAAAGCACCGCTTGAATTTCATTCAGTGCGCAACCGGCGGCTTTCTCAAAGTCAATCCAATTTTTATCAGTCCAGTCTCTTGGACCTTGAAAAACTCCGGCATCGACCAAGATTACCACGCCAGGCGCACGCACTAGATATTTGGAACCTGTGACAGTTCCCGCTGCACCAAGAAATTTTACTGTTACGGACATGAATGCTTCATTGAATATAGTTATCTCAATAAGTAAATTCCGAATAATTTTCTATTGAAAACCTTAAGTTTACTTAAAACATTTAATTTGGACAACTATTTATTGTCCCTCCGGAGGAACGTAAATCCAAAAAGACTTTCTTTCGGTAAATTTTTTGGACTTACGATCTGTATTAGTTACATCTAGGTATTCTGCTGCCATCAATTCGTCGATACCAGTGCCAATTGCCAAGGGACTCACACTTCTCATAATTATTTCCATTTTTTTCTAAGAAAGGATTCCCTTCCTTCTCTCGAATAATTACATTTTTGTATTTTGCACTCTTAATTTCACTAGGATTGGCATAAACTATTTGAATCGGTTTTGATAATTCTTGCTCATGTGCTCCGGAAGTCCAGTATGGAGAATAATCATTGTTCGAGACGGTAGCTATAATCGGATTGCTACTCTTAAGTCGAGATACAATAACTGCCAGAAGTTCAGATGATGATTTATTAACTTCAATAATTGGAGCCGCGATAATGAAACTTATCATCATAAATGCTAGCATCGCGATTCCAATCTTTGCAACACAGTCAGGTCTAGAAAATACAGGAAACCAATCAATCTTAGATTTTTTGGATTCATTTATACAAATATTTTTTGGAAGGTTTTCGAAAAAATATCCGATATAAAGAGCCAATCCTGGAATAGCTGGAATCACATATGCTGGTAAAATCGATCGAGCAAATGTGAAAAAAAGTATAGGAGTTAATCCCCAGGCCAGCACGAAAAAAATCCACCTATAAGGCATTTTATCATCGTAAATTTTTATAATTTTAAGATGATTGCGCAAGCTTCTAAAAATATAAAAAGACCAAGGTAACATCGACAGAAAAACCATCCACCAAATACTACCGTATGGTTCGATATGTGCTGCTCCGTATTTTCCTCCGTACTCCTTTGTAGTAAATCTAAGAAAATTTTCATGAGCAAAAAAGTACCAGACGGATCCTGGGGTAGAGCTTTCCAGTCTGTAAAACCACGGGCCACAGATTGCAGAAAAAATTACAATACCACTGATCCAAGAGAGGCCCCTTAAACATTTGATGCTTCGATCAAAAATACATAGAGCAACGATAGGTAAGCCGATAATTATGATTGCTGAGGGGCCTTTAGTTAGGAAAGCTAAGGCAGAAAATATAAAAAATAACATGCTTACTAATATAGAACTGCGCTTGTCTTCATAAAATTTAATCGCAAATGCAAAGGCCACAATTGCACTACTTGTAAATCCAGAGAAGGTAACATCTACTGTGCTGCTACCACCTAAAAAAAACATTAAAGGAGAGGTAATACATATAACTCCGGCGATGTAGCCGCATTTTTTACTTAAAAACTTTGATGCAAAGATAATGACGGATCCAATTATAAGCAGCAGGCCTAGAAAACTGGGTAAGCGCGAAGTCCACTCATCTATTCCAAAGAAACTATATGATAGAGCTGTTAGCCAATAATGAAGAGGTGGTTTACTAAGGTACGGCTCAAGACCGTTGTCAGTTGGTAAACGTGGAGTAATCCAATCTCCAGAAGTTAGCATGTTTTCTGCTATTGTTGCATAACGAGTTTCCGTAGGATCGATCAAATTTCCATATTCAAGAGTAACTCCTCGAAGAAACAACGATAGTAATAGAACTGTAAGAATAAAAGGTGGTTTTGGAATTATTTGTTGGAAAAGGGAGATCTGTTTTTGAGGGTTGTTATGCATAAGTTGATACGTCTATTTATTTTTAAGGGATTTTTGGATCTTCAATTTTCTTTAAACTTACCCGTGCAATCTTTACTGAATCCTTTTTTAAGGGAATCTCAGCATTAATCTGCAAGTTGAGATTCAATTTTTCTATTGCATCTTGTAGCTGAGCTGATTGTTCTGAAAAATAAACCACGTTAAATGGCGCGCTTGAATATGCTGATGGATTGAGCAAATATTCCTCAAGTTTATGAAATTTCTTTTTTGCATAGAATGAAGCACCGAAAAAATCAAAGCCGAATGAATAAATGGGTTCAGTATTTGCAAGACTAACCAGAGTTTGGGCTACCGTTTTCTCGCTTGATCGTGGTGCTATAAAATTAGGAATGATAAATAACTGAGCTAACAAAGTAAAAATGACAGATGCTTTAAATAAGTTATTAACCAAAGCATTGCTAAGTTTCATCTGCGAATCAATAAGGAATGCCGACAAATAGGCAATAAATGGGTAGGCAGCAAGAAGATACACGCCTCTCTTACTCGAAGGAATACAGTAGAAAAGAATAATTATTGATGTAGTTATGAAGCTGAATTTTTGCAGATTGCTAGCTGAACTCCATCTATCTTTAAGATCTTTCAGCGATCGAGCTCGACATTTAATTGCCACCCAGCAAACTATTGGAGACCAAGGCATAAGACCTAAGAACAAGACCGCTATTAGGTAAAATATGGAATGGGCATGCGGCTGATCGTGTGTACTACTAGTAAAGCGAAGTACATTTTCATACCAAACCTTGTTTGCAAATTCTGTAGGAGCTTGGAAATAGGCTGTTAAGTACCAGGTGAGAGATAATGCAAGTGAAAGCATTACTGTTGAACCAACTTTGACAGCAAGGCCAAACCTTTGAGAGCCCTTCTGAGTTAAATAGATCCAGGTAATTAGAACTAGGCTGGGAATTGCAATCCCTACAGGACCTTTGGAAAGGGTAGCGAGAGTAAAGAATGCAATCATTAAAATCCAATACCGAGGAGCTTTGGTTTCAAAAACCAGAAATGAACTCAATAGGCCACAAGACATAAATGCAGCATGTACCATGTCAACTCGAGCTGAAACTCCGGCTCTTAGCCACTCAAAGGAAAACATCAAAAATAATGTGAACAATAGGCTTGTTCTCGTTGTTAAATACTTATGAAGACAAACAAGAAAAAAAACTAAAGTGCCCAGAGAAGCAAGTGCAGAAGGCAAACGTATAGTGAATTCATTAACTCTGCCCATCAGATGAGAGGTCAATGCACCTAGCCAATGAAAGACAGGTGGTTTTGAAGGTATTAGATCCGCATAGCCTCTCGGTAAAACATATTCATGCTCAGCAACCATTGCCTGGACGACTAGAGCTTCCCGTGCTTCGCCCCGAGTATAAAAATCGCTAAACCCCAGGCCGCAAATTAACATAAACGCAATTACTAAAATTCTGCGCGATAACAAAGTATTCAAAAATATGTCCATAAAAGTTCGAGATTCCGACGTAATTTACATCAAGATATCGCATAAATTCCCTATGACAAAGGTTTTATGTGGCTATTTATTAAGTATTATTGAAGTGTTAGCTTTTGGAGTTATGACATTAGACATAGAGGATTTTCCAGAAAACTATTTAGGTAGACGAGAAAAATTGTTCGTTGCATTGTTTCTCTCTTTCATGGGCATCGTTGGCTCGTTTGGAGTCTATGAAGATTGGATTGAGGGAGTATCTAAATCTCATCTGATTATAGAATTGAGTCTTAACTTTCTATGTCTTGTTGCTGGTTTTTATCTTTTTAAATCGATGAAGAAAGCCAGACAGCTAGAAGTCGCGAGCCTTAGCTCCAGCTTTCAAGAAGCCAAAAGATCTGCAGTTGATTACCGTGCTCAAATTGAGAGCTTTAAAGAAGGAGTAACTAAGGCAATTTCACAGCAATTAACAGCTTGGAAGCTTACCCCGGCAGAAGAGGAGATTAGTTTTTTACTATTAAAAGGTTTTAGTCTTCAAGAAATTGCTGATTTGCGTCAAACCTCCGAACGGACAATTCGGCACCAGGCTTCTATACTTTATAAGAAATGCGGCGTTGATGGGCGGGCTCAATTATCAGCTTTTTTCTTGGAAGACCTTTTAATTGAACCTTGTGCCATAGAAGCTAATGAAAAAAAGAAATTTGTGAATTAGGATTAACTGAGTCAAAAATTAAATTAGCAAGAATTATCTTAGTTAGTAAGGGTTTAACTAAGAGCAATCCCTGCCGTACGCGTCTTATCAAGTTACTTATTGGTAGGAGAGAGTTTCGCAACAGGCCCGATATAGCAATAGAGACTATGTTAAATCTTGTTTCTTGTTAACCCTTCGGCTTAGCTATGATTTTTGAAAATGAAAAACACTATTTTTTATCCCTGCGGGGGATAGTAACTTTCTAAAGCCTTTGCTTTTCGGCAAAGACTTTAGAAAGTTACTATATATTGATTAATGCGACTGGACTAAAATTATCGATTCAAACCTGTGAGCACGGAGCTTATTACTCCTCTAAAAAATGACTTACTTACATTTTTAGTAGCATCAGAGAATCGATTATTCAAATTGCTCATAATTGGAGCAATACTATTTGCTTTTAATTCATTGATAAGTACAGGAAAGTTTCCGGCATTTCGTGCAATTAATGCAGTTGAAAATAAAATAAATCCGATAGAACTTAATGGAGATTTTCTGATAATATCTGATGCTTTATTCTGACTAAAATTAACAATGTGACCTACAGGATTAGAGGTAATATCTGAAATTCGCTCTCTAAATTCAGAAATATTTGTGCCTAAAATCTTAAATCCATCTTCAATCATTGTACAATGCTGCTTTATTTCCTGATATATTCTTTCAGCATTTGGGGTAGTGAGTTTTATTTCGTTAGACATCTTAAACTCTTTGCAAAGGAATTAATTGTTGCTCTGGGGAAAAGAGAGAATTTTGAAATCACAGCATTCATCATAAAGCTAAAAATAATAGCAGCGATAAACCAGAAGAAAGCTACAGTGGCAAATGCTTGAGTAGCAGTCAGATTAGTCGAAGTAGACTGTAGTAATTCGACCAAAGCTATTGATCCCAAAAGACATGCTAGCATTCCACAAAGACTTGCCGCTAATGTGTTAATAATACCACGAGTTAAACTAGACTGTTGCAGCGATAGCTCCTCTTCTAGCAATTCTAAATGTGAATGAAGTAAGTCACGACTGTGATCTTTAATTTGACTAGTGGCATCAATAAAAGATTTATGGTGACCATTTAATTGTTGCATTTAAAAATCCTCGTCTCAATCTGATTAAGAATGTAAACAGACCTGCTTTTTTGTGCAGATCTGTCTACATTAGGCATTCTTAAGATTTACGTAATCTTAGGCCAAGTAATGTTCCGATTCCGAATGCGATTAATGCAGAAGTAAGAGGTGATTCTTCAATACTTTTCACTATTCGCTCGCCACCTTTTTTCCCTGCATCGTACATCTTATCATAAGCTTCATGAGCTTTAACTTCGACATCTTTTAAAACATCTTCACCGTTTTGTCTTAAACTTTTGCCGAGGTCACTTAAACTACCTTTTATATCAGAGGCAATTTTTTCGCCCTTCTCATAGGTGCTATCAGAACCATCTTGCAATTCTGAACCAGTACGCTTTCCAAAAGTGCTATTTGTTACTGTATTTGTCATAAAATTAATCCTTATAGTTTGTTAACTTAAAAAAAGTTTACGATTTAAATAATAATCTTGATATGATTTGAGACATCCTTTAATTCGAAAATATTATTTGTACTCGTCTATTTTGAAGACGACCTGCATCTGAATTGTTACTTGCTACAGGAAAATCCTCTCCCATTCCTTTGGCAGCAATTCTTGATTCTTCAATACTTTGAGCAACAAGCATGGATCTAACGGCTTGAGCACGTCTCTCTGAAAGATCTTGATTGTAATCAGTCGCCCCTTGACTATCGGTATGACCTTCAATCGTAACTTTTATACCCAGATTCTGTTTTAAAAATTTTATCAAAGGATTAAGTTGAAGAACCGCTCCTGGTTTTAGATCGGCTTTATTTACTTCGAATATCACATCATTACTAAGAGTCATTACATTACCACGTTCAGTTTTTTCAGCCTTCAGAGCTTTTAATTCAGACTGAAGTTGGTTGACTTGATCTTCTTTATCTTCAGCTTTTTCACGATAGTGTTGACTTATTATATTTGAAGCTCGTGCACGTTCATTTGAACTTTCGATTGCAAGTGATTTTGCGTGAAGATTCGCCTCTGCTTGACTAACAACGCTGTTAGCTTGGGCTAGAGATTTGCCAGCATTCTCTCGTGCAATATCTAGCTTTCTTTCTGTTAAATACACTAAATGATCAACTTCATCAGTATCGCGACTTTTTTTCCATTGATGTCTTGCTTCGTCTAATGATTGCTCGGCATCTGCTAAAATCAAAGGTGAGTTTGCTGCAATCTGTGGATTTGCCTTGCTTGTTTGTAAGTCATACTTTGCTTTCTCTAAGCCTTGATGAATCCTTGGTGAGCAAGCAAACAGAGCCAAAGTTATTGTGAGCAGAATAAATGAGCGTTTTGTGTTATTGTACATAAAATTACCTAAATTATAAAAAAATTAATTCTTAACGACGAAGTTGCTGCAAAGACTTTGCGTTACTTCTTTCAGACTCAGCTGATAAACTTGCTTGAATATTTTCAGATCTACTTTTGGCATAAATAGCATCAACTGTAGCTTGATCACTCATGCGACGAGCTAAAGTATAATCTTCTTTTTTCATTGCAGTCTCAGCAATAACTAGCTTTTGTTTGGCAAGATTGTAGGCATCGGGTACTTGTTGATCAGCTCTTGCAATTTGAGCTTGCTCAACTACCAACCGAGCTTTTGCAATATTAGACTCAGGAGCCTTCAATTGACTGCAAGAGCAAAGAAGTCCTGCAAAAGTAATTAAAATTGCAGAATTACCTACTCGCTTTGAATC
>JAWXBT010000179.1:0-8674 GCA_034440315.1 bacterium | reverse complement strand
GATAAATATTATAAAGAGATGAGCCGGCGAATAGTGATTTCATTAAAAGCTCATTATGCGCTAGATCCGAAAGAATTTTTAGCGCTAGTTGAGCCCGAAGGGATTACCCATTTTATTTATAAGCGGCGGGCTTTTTATGTTGATGCCCTAGCTGCGACCACTTATTTTGCTCCATTTGATGTGCTAGTTAAGGAACTTACAAAACCTTTCGCAGATAAATATTTCTATAAGAGAATTCCGCGTGAGATCGCTCAGGAAAAATATCCATTCTTATTATACAGAGATGAGCAGTCTGTCGTGATCGATGTTGTCGCCTTGCGTACCTTTCTCGATGCTGGCGGAGTATTCCCTGAGCCGGTAGTTTAAGATTATTAGATTTATTAATTATATCTGCAGCGAGAATATTAGAAAATGAGTCATGTTAAGATATCTCCAGTCCTTAAGTGGAGCGGATTAACCTTTCTGCTTGCAGCTACGCTTTTTGGAATTTATCTGCGAGTGACATTCTTTAATGTAAGCATTACCCACCTGCCTACTATTACAGATGAAGCACTTAATATGCTCATGGCCCGAGATATCGCAAACGGGAATTATCCATTGTTATTTTGGACTCAACCTTATCAGTTTCCTTTAGAAGCTTATCTGCTCTCTCTCTTTGTCGACTTTCTTCCGCCTGATGCCTTTGGTGCGCGATTTATTTTAGCCGTCATAAGTTGCCTCTCTCTCTTTGGTTTTGCTTTAATTTATCGCTACAGTTCGTCTTTGAAAGAGTGTTGGCCTGGACTTCTTCTTATTCTCATACCATCTACTTATTTTCTGATGCGACAGGCTGCGTTTATAATTCCACAGTACACAACTACAATTACATTTGCTTGGGCCCTGCCACTTCTTTTTGCGATAGGACGTTACAAGGGCAAGGAGCATCTTTGGGCAATTCCAATGGGCTTGGCCGCCGGGATGGCACTCAGTACCCATCTACTTTCGTTGCCGATAGTGGCCATGGTTGCAATGGCGATCTGTTGGGGAACTAGTTTTAAGTCAGCATTGAAAAACACTTTATTTTTTATGCCATCATTCCTGCTAGGAATGATCCCATACCTCATGGCTATGAGACTTCCTAACGCTTATGAAAAGGTGACTGATACAGTGTCTGCTCTCGAAGCGCTTTCTCGACTCTGGGATCCTATCATTTTTAAGATCTTGCCAATCACCTTGGGAATTAGTCCTTGCCTCTTTCCGGACATGGATTTTCGGTGGGGTACTTTCGCTTTTTTGGTAAAACCGTTTCTATATTTTTTTATTGTCGTATTAATTGTTTTAACAGGCGCGAGAATTTGGCGCTTTATCCAGCTAATACGCAATAGAATATGGCCGAGCTTAGAGCTGCACGATATATTTCTCGGAGCGATTTGGCTCTCTCTTGTTCTGGCTGCCTTGGCTGGGTTCGGAGTAAAATATCGGTATCTACTTCCAGTAGCTTGGTATTTCCCTTTCTTAATGGGGTTTCTGTATACATTTAGTAAGAGGATTTCCGCACGGGTCATCGTCGGGACTATTGTAGTCTCAATCGCATTGATAAATGTTTACAACTCCATTGATGTGATGAGACATTGGGAGAAGCCACGATTTTCTGATGGAATCCCACGGACTCCTGCCCTGACTCCGTTGCTAAAGTATTTAGAAGAAAATAATATTACTCACTGTTACGGGTCATGGTGGTTGATTTACCGAATATCATTTGAATCTGCTGGAAAGGTTATTTGTTCCCAGCCGTTTAATGAGCGTTTCCCAGGTTGGCCACTTTCTCCCTTACTTAAGGAGGTGGATTCCGATCCGAATGCGGCGTACGTTACATTAAAAGATAGTGGCGGTGTGTTTCAGCGCGGACGTTTCAATCGTCTACTAGCGAAAAATCAGCTTACTGCAGATCAAGTCTCCATTGGAGCATTCGTAGTCTTTCGCAATTTTCGTCTTCTAAGCGGTCGTTCGGTTTCTCCTGTCAATCCATCAAGTTTCAGAGTCTCCACAAATAACAACTCTCAAGCCGTAAATAATTTAGTTGATGGTCAAATTGATACTCTTTGGGAAAGTTCTTTGATAGGTGGAAAACCGTGGATTCAGATTGATTTTAATAAGCCAACTACGATTCATTTTGTACGTTTGTACTCCAATGCTAAACACTTTTATAAAGATACCCATAGGGTAAAAATTGCGATCCTTCAAAATGGTAAGTGGAGAGAAATTGTTAGTGGTTCAAAAGGCTTGATGCATCGTGTCAGACTAGGATCAAAATCACGTTTCCCCGGACACCAATATACCGAGTTAACTTTTGGTTTCTTACCGGAACGTACTACCGCTATTAAACTTTATGTAGCTAAGGGTGCTCAACATAAAGTATGGGGACTTCGTCAGATTGAGGTGTATGAGGTCACAGACAAGCTTAGTGTGGTGGATGAGGTGGCAGATGCCAAGGATGAATCAGATCTTGAATGATCGGAATATCAACAAAGAAAAGGACAGCAACCACTAGAACGTTGAGTGCCACAATAAACATCAGCAGTGGTTCTTTGTATAACCCTTCGGGGTGTTCCACAGGACTATGCTTTCTAAAACCTAGTTCAAGATAGTAGGCTAAAGCATACGCTGTAATTGGTGCAGCTAGAAGTAATTCAAGACGGTAACGGGTGAGAAATACCGCTGCGAACATTGCAAATAATGAAACATAGAAGATGATGCTAATTAGTAACCGCTTTTCATCATAAAACTTAAAAGAGCTTCTGTATTGTCCAGCTAAAGCCGGATCTCCGATGGTTCTAAATTCAGCAAAGCGCTTAACCGCCATCAAATAAGCACCGAACATCCAATAAGCTAAAATTACAGAAAGCGGTGGAATGGAACCTAAACCTGTAGCATACCAACCTATTGCAAGTCGTAGAGGATTATTAACAGACTCGCTTAGCACATCTAGATAAGGCACATCTTTGGTTCTTAAAGGGGGAACATTGTAAACTATTCCCATTATCCAAAGTGCCAGACAGGCAGAACCTAAATAAACGCTAAAAGAAAAGCTGATGTAAAAGCCAATTGCTGCTAAAACTAGCCATTCTAAATAAGCAATTGGTAAACTCACTCGCCCAGAAGGAATTGGCCGAGCATGCTTTAGTGGATGGTGAAGATCTGATGGGGCATCTAAGATTTCGTTTAATACATAATTGCTAGAAGCGATAAGACAAGTAGCAATCAGACTGAGAATGATGTCTCCAAAAGAGAAGACCTCAAGCTGGTGAGGGTAGAAGAAAAAACCTAGAATAATCCCAGGAATCACAAAGATGTTTTTAAACCAGTGATCAGGTCTGGCAATCTGAAGATAGGCCAGTAGATCAAATTTACCTAAGGTTTTAGTCCCAGACGGGGTGTTAAGCTGCGAAGTTGACATCTTCCTGAGAATGCCATGAATATACCTTCAAGGCTAGGTAGGCTAAAATTTATCGGGTACTTAATATATAGTCTCTATTGCCATATCTCGTGATTCGGCAAAGACTTTTGAAAAACACTATATGTTTTTAATTATCAAGTATGAATTCAAACATCCAATCAAACTTCGCAATAGTATTGGTATCGCCCCAAGATAGTCTAAACATCGGTGCCGTTGCCCGAGCTATGATGAACCTTGGATTTAATGAATTAAGACTTGTAGCTCCACGTAGTTTTATTCTTGAAAAAGCCAATGCTGCCGCTTGTGCAGCTATTGATATAGTGACCTCTGCCCAACATTATCCTGATCTTGCTTCAGCACTTTTAGATATAGAGGATGCTGTGGCCTTTTCAGCTCGCACAGGTAGAAATCGACCAGTACCAACTCCAGTTACAAACTGGGCTGCTCAAGTACAGGCTTCTCCTTTAAGAAAAACCGCACTGGTATTTGGACCTGAGGAAGACGGACTATGTAATGAGGACTTGGCAAGATGTCGGGAGATAATTGCAATTCCAGCATCTAAAGAAAACACTTCTTTCAATCTAGCTCAAGCAGTCTTAATTGCACTTTATGAAATTTCTCGTGGAGAATTTAAAACTAAAGAACGACCTTCAGAAGGTCCACCACTTTGGGCTGACCAGATCAGACTTGGAGAAATAGTTGATGAGTGTGCTTGGCGTGTAAATTTTTACCGCTGCGAAACTCCCAAAACAATTCCGAATGTTTTAAAAGGTTTATTTTTAAAGATTCAACCGGACAAACGGGATTTAAGAATCTTGCTTGGATTTTTTAAAGCACTTTTGAGGTTGCTCCCCGAGCAAGATAAATCGGAAAAAGTTTAGGTTGTATAGTACTTTTAAGAAGTCTTTGCCGAAGGAAATGAGGCAAAACTCGCATATTAGTATGAGCACAAAGGGAAAGGAATCTCTCCGATCATCTGAGATCAGAGAGAAACTTTCTATACAGCTTCAACTGCCTCAGCAACTACGCCACCTTCAGCCACAACATCTGGCCATAAACAAACCAAACTATCTTCAGCTCTTACGTAGACACCTAATTCATCACCATACCGTTGGAATCCGTATCGTACGGCACCGCCATTATCTCTGAGTAGATCGCGACAAGCCTTTTCTTCACCTTTAAACCAAAGATCCTGATAACGAACTAAAAGATCACTATCATCTAAAAGCTCTCTATCGATCATGGCTAGGCAGCGTGTATCAATAAAAACATGTCCTTGGCTTTGAGTACTTTCACGAGTCACACTTTGAGTATCAATTCTAGCACCCTCTGGATGTACCATAATTGAATATGCGAAAGGATCTCTTTCGATTCTGTATGTGCCTGGCTCTAATGAAACTATGCAGCCACCAAAATCTTTCACCAAAGTGTCTCTCTCTTCTGTAGTTGCATCTACATTTTTAACAATCTGATCAACAAACTGTGGATTTGCCAACATGAACTGATCGATAATCACAAGCTGTCCACTTTCTACGGCAATTCTTTCTCTCTTATTCCCACTCTGGGCAGCTTCTCTTAAATCGCGCCCTCTTCCACCACGACCACCTCTTGAATACCCTCCGCGACCTCCGCGTGGGCCGCTTCCGCCTCTAGATCTAAACGGCATTCCGCCTCCACTTCCACTACTACGTCCACCACCAGTACGACCACCGCGTCCACCAGAATTTCTATAATTCATATGCCTCTTAATAAGTTAGTTAATTATCTTTAACGAATGATAAAGCCCGGAATATCGGACTAAATAGTTAGCGTTAAGATTTGAGCGCAAATTGCGCTGATACTTAAATAGAGTTTTCTTTTAGCATACTTAGGACAGCAATAGCCACCGAAGCCCATTCAATTTGTTAAGAAGTTGAATTTAAGTACCGATATATAGATTGAGAGGGATAAAATTAAGATTTTCAATGGTTTCAATAGGTTAGAGCTGTAGATGAATCAAACATTAAATGTCAGTACCGAGGGAGTTTGTTTTGATCCTGAAGAGATTAAGTTACTTGGCGTATATGCTGACGAACTTTCTCTATTTAGAGCCAGAAATCGTTGGAAAAACATTCTCGAAAGTACTTTTATGTTAGAGGACACCCATGATTTTGCCCTGCTCATAACAAAAGACTACGAAGAAGCCAGATTCAATCTAATCTGTAATTTTAATACTGCCTGTGGAAGATATGCCTTTTGGAGACTTACTAACTATCAAGCCCCAGAAGCACAGTACGAAATAGAAACAGCACATATTCCGAATTCAAGTGCGAGACAAAACGAAATGGTTCTGGCTCCCGACATGCTTCCTTTGCAAAATACGCCGCTTGTTATCAAAGGGCTAGATAATCATGACACGGCAAAACCAACTCCTTTCAAAGAGATATTTAGTAAAATAAAGAAAGCTTGGGATAAGCAATATTTCTAAAAAATAGTAAAAAGTGTTCAAGACTAACCTAGCGTGGATTAAATAATTAAATAAAGTAAGGTCACGCCTTTAGAAATGAATCTAGGTAATTTTCCTAGGCAATATTCATATCTTGAAATGAATGTTGTACCTTAAGGCCACCGAATTAACCTTCCTTCCAATAACATTATTATGCCGCGTCAAAATCGTGATGGAAAATTTATCTTATCTGCTAGCGAAATCGGGAGCTTCACAGTTTGCCCCGAAAGCTGGCGTTTACGCACTGTACAACATAAAGAATCAAAACATTCAGATCGTGTTGAAATTGGTCAAGAAATGCATGCAGCCTGGAGCGCAAAATATGATGAGCACCTTTTTTTAATTCGAGCAGCTCGAATAGTTTTAGCTCTCTTGGTCTTAGTTCTAGCGACGTTCATTCTAATTGGTGAATATTCAATTATTAAATAATCACTATGAAAGAAGCGATCAAAAACTTTATATATGAAACAATCAGTCAACTTGTAGTACTAGATTCTCAAGTAGTGCTCTTTGCTATGCTGGTTGCAATTGTTGTAATTCTCTTTGATTCCTTTCATGTGGTGGCAAGTAAGAAATTAAAAGAAGCTGGTATACAAGCAAAATCAAAAGCTAAAGCAATTGATGGAAGTAAAACGCTCCCAATAAATAACTATGTCTCAGAAATTCAAGGGATCGCCGGAAGACCGGATGCTATAATTATTGAAAATGGATTTAGTATCCCTGTTGAAAGAAAACCATTAGCAAGGAAATTGCGCGATCGCTACGTTGCACAGTTGTTAGTGTACCTGCGTCTTATTGAAGAATTCGAGGGTAAAAAACCACCTTATGGATATCTAATTCTAGGCAGTAAATGCCGCAGAATAAAAGTCTATAATACTCCAGAGAAACAAGCTTGGCTTGATACCATTATAAAAGAAATGCAAAACATCTTAAAGGGTGCTAAATGCAAAGCTACTCCAGAGATAAGAAAATGCTCAAGATGCGACGTTCGAAGTCATTGTAAGTTTGACGCTTCTGCTCATCAGATAGTAACTATTAATTCCAAAAGTGTCGCGGGATAAAAAAGGGTTTGTAAATTTAGCTAACCCATTTGATGCGTCACCAATATATTCAAGAGCACTACCTAAGTAAATAAGATAAGCGCAAGAGGCCGGTCGGTTAGTGCCCCTTTTTCTTTCGATCGGAATTGTGGATACTTATGAATCATGACGAGTGAAAGCAAAATCTTCATACTCATTTGTTTAATCGGTCTTTCCGCTTGTTCTTTCGTTAATCGAAATAGCAATTCCCAGAAAACTACAATTCATTTTATTGATGTAGGCGAAGGAGCAGCGACCCTGATCGATAGCCCTGAGCTCGGAAGAATTCTAATTGATACCGGAAATCCAGGATCCAAAATTGTCTCTAAATTAAGATCTCTTGGAGTTCATAAGATAAATATATTAATTCTGACCCATCCCCATCCAGATCACATTGGGGGTGTTTATCCCGTCTTGGAATTTATGGATCCTGACTTAATTTTTGATAATGGAGAGCTCTTAGATCGCAATAAACCAGAAGAACGTTGGTATTTAGAACATATAAGTGGTTCATCGAAATTTGATGTACTGAGAGCAGGGGATAAATTTGAAGGTAAGAATTCTAAACTCGAAATTCTTGCACCTTTCCTACTTGAGAAAGATTGGAATACAAATTCTATAGTTATAAAATTTACAGCTTATGACAGTTCAGTTTTATTAATGGCTGATGGAAATTATGCCAGCGAGGAAAAATTACTAAATAAAGGATTAAATTTAGATGCTGATATTCTTCAAGTTGGACATCATGGGGCCCAGGATGCCACCTCCAATAAGTTTCTTATGAAAGTGTCTCCACAATACGCAGTTATTAGTGTGAATACTGACAATATTAATGGATACCCTAGCAAGAAAACTATCCGGCGCGTTAAAGAATCAGGCACAAAAGTATTATTGACGTCAGATAGCGGCACGATTTCTTTTAGAGTTGCCCCGTTAGGAATTGAGTTAATTACCCCAGCTTCATAAATGAAAATTATTCAGATTAATTTTGTCGACTTTAATTTTGTCTATGCCTGGATCTCCTTCATCTTATTAAATACATTTTTGGGCCGACAACTTTATAATTTCCTTATTAGCTTAGGTGGCAGATCCCTGGTCATAATCATAATGGGAATCCTTGCAGGATGTTGTTTGATTTTCGTTTGGAGAAAGATCGATAAAACTAAATTATTTCAATTGGTATTATTATTATTTTTGGGAGTTACTGCTGCACTTTTCCTTAACATTGCCGAAGAACGTCTTCACATAGTTAAGTTCGGATTCTTAGGATTCCTTGTCATGACTAGTTCAATAATTTCCCGAAAAAAAGGCGCCATTCTAGGAATTTCACTTGCCATCTTAGATGAAGGAATTCAAACTCTCCTACCCTACCGCGTCGGTGATATCAGAGATGTTGCAATAAATTTACTAAGTCTGCTCTGGGGGATAGCTATGGGTAAATGCGGGGGGAAAGACAAATTCGTGAAAGAGAAATTCAGAAAAGAGAAATTTGGAAAAGAGAAATTCGAAAAAGAAAAGAATTAAACTAGTTCTAGTATCGGCGCATAAATGCTTAAACTACAGATACTATAGTGTTTTTCAAAAGTCTTTGCCGAATCACAAGATATGGCAATGGAGACTAAGTCAAATCTTGTTTCTTGTTAACCCTTCGGGTTAGCTATGATTTTTGAAAAT
>JAWXBT010000178.1:0-7769 GCA_034440315.1 bacterium | reverse complement strand
TTCGGGAAGTGCATGAAAAAGAGAAGAATCCCAGAAGTAGTGATTTATACCGGTAATGCCAGCAACCATCAGAGCTGGGCCAAAAATGCTTGAAATACGCAAGCCTGGAATTAGGGCAGAGGTTATAATCATGGCTAAGGATTGAAATAGAAATTGGGTGAATATTTGCTCCATTTGCACAGTCTAACTCGCAAGTAAGTATCGGAAAAGAGCTAGTTAATCACTACAAATGAAATAAAAGGGTTTAGATTGAACTCATTCTTAGTATACTCCTAGACTTTAGCTTAGTTAGTGATTAAATTCTTACATAAATAGTTTTTGGGATAAAATTTTAATGAAGATATTAGAGAAATTGAATTCGGATAAATTTAAGAGTGTTTTAAATACCTCTAAAGGTCAGTCTTTCTTGTTTGTAATAGATAGAGCTGCACTTTATTTACCTGGACTCTTCTTTGTCTTATTGGGAACTTTGGCTTTTATTGCACCAAAATTGTTGGGTGCTATTGTTGCTGCGATGTTCATATTCCTCGGAACGATTTTCTGCTTTTTTGTATGGAAATTTCTAACACTTAAAAAGAAAGTTGAAGGAATGATTAAGAATTATGGAGCCCAGTTCATTGTTCGTACTTATGGTGCTGCTCCGAGTGAACAAGATCTACTAAAAGCCCATAATCCTCGTGATGATAAAAAGACTATTTTACACTAGCCTGAAATTAAATTTCATTTGAGTTTCTAAATTCGATTCGTTGAACACTATACGTATTCGTCTTCACCACCAGCAGCCAAGCTGATTTTACCTTCGCCTTCAAGTTTGCGTGCAATATCAACGATACCTTGCTGAGCTTTTTCGACATCTTTAATTTTAGTTGGACCCATAACGGTAAGATCTTCTTTAATTGATTCAGCTGCTCGTTGTGAAATGTTTTTAAATATTAGTGTTCGGAGTTCTTCAGAAGCTGACTTTAGTGCCAAAATTAATTGATCACGTGGGATCTCTTTAAGTACAGTTTGAATAGCTTTGTCATTAAGCTTTTTAAGATCTTCAAAGGTAAACATGAGGGCTTTGATTTCTTCAGCAAGAGTTGGATAAGTTTCTTCAATTTCAGCAACAATTCGCTCTTCATTAGTTCTATCAACGAAATTAAGAATATCAGCAGCAGATTTTGGTCCACCTGCTTTTTCTTCGTCTGAAATGCCAGATTTAAGTTGTTGACGTAATACTTCCCTGACTTCATCAACTACATCGGATTTTACATTTTGAAGATTTGCAACTCGAACAAGTACTTCAGTCTGTGCCTCTTCGCTCATAAAATCTAAAACTTCAGCTGCTTGAGATGGCGTTAGTTTAGTCATTAAAAAAGCAACTGTTTGAGGATGTTCGGCCATAATGAATTGAGATAAAATATTAGATGGCACATCTTTGATGATTGAACTGATTGGTTCTTTTTTTGCACCAGTAATATATTCTAAAAGATTTTCACCCTCAGCTTGACCAAATGCATTTGCAATAACTTGTTTGGCAAACTCTTTTCCATCTACAAGAAGTGTTTGGCCAGCGGAAAGCATTCCTTTAAATTCTCTACATACAGAAAATTGCGTTTCGCGATCGACTTCTTGAACAGAGATGAATGCTCTACTTATTCTTTTTACTTCTTGTTCTGAGAGTTGTTGTAAAACAAATGAGGCAGTATCCTTCCCCAATGACATGAGGGTGAGAGCAGCTTTTTCTGTATTAGATAATTCCTTCACACCGCCATCCTTGGACAGAGAGTTTTATATTTCAGTAAGTTAGATGCGTTGGGTTCTGAGAAGGCTGCGAAAATTATCCTGAGCTAACATGTTGGAAACATAGAAGTTTTATATTAGAGATAGCCGTCAGTAAAAGTTTTCTCAAAAATACTTTCAACAAGGGTTAACAATAGCACGATCTATTATAGTGGATAAGCATGGGGACTCTCTAAATTTCGTAACTTTATAGGATCTGATCCCCTTCTCCCATTTCTAATCCATCTGGAAAGTATTGACTCCATCTCTTAGTGACATTTGTCTTTGTATCAGGATCAGAGAAAAGCTCGACTGGATACCAAGGCTTCATTCTGGCATCGATCACTATGGGTGGTGAATAGGCAAGGTGGTGACGAACTATGTCACATTCTTTAGCATGAATATCAGCCGCTGGTTCAAAACGTGTAAAAGTTGTCCAAAGAAAACTACTTGTATTCTTAGAAGCTTTCTCGGAGTTATCTACTAATACTACCAACGGCCAATCTTTTAGTAAGGAACTTTTTGTTAGATTGTGTGCGAAGTCAGAATCATCATTAAAGGCTGGACCTTCAATTACGAGGCAGCCTCTACAGAAAACAGCTCCGCTTCTTACTCCAGGTGGCAATGATGAAGGCATAGCACCAGGCAGATCCCTAATTTTTTCACCTACTCCTAAGAGAACACCTTTGCTTCCCTCGTTAATTTTTGGTCCTGCATAATCTAGTGTATCCATTGAGACATTGGCAAAAACAAAGAGATCTGATCTAAAATCTGCCCTCTCAAGGATATATTCAAGAACAGATCTAAAATCTTTTAAATCAATCTCTTTATCAACTAAAAGCAAAAATTTAGTCAGTGAAAGTTGCCCTTCACCTAAAATTCTAAAAGCAGATTGCATTGCCTCTCTTTTGTATCTCTCAGTTACACAAGCTGCGGCTAATGAGTGATATCCAGTTTCTCCATAAGACCATAGATCTTTAACTGTTGGCATTACAAGTTTAACTAATGGCAGTAATAGTTCTTGCAAGTAGTCACCAAGAAAGAAGTCTTCTTGTCGCGGTTTACCAACCACAGTGGCTGCAAGGATTGCATCATCTCGGTGGCACAAAGCTTTGCAACGAAATAGGGGGTAATCATGTTTTAAAGAATAGTATCCATAATGATCGCCAAAAGGACCTTCGGGTCGTGTTTCATTTGGAGCGACTTCTCCAATTAGAGCAAACTCCACTTCGCCTGGGATAGACATTCCATTGATTGGATCTTTTACTATAGAGAGTTTCTTGCCTTGAATTAAGGAAGCCAGTAAAAGTTCCGGTACATTTTCTGGCAAAGGCGAAATTGCAGAAAGAATCAGTGCCGGAGGTCCACCAATAAAAATATTCACAGGCATGGGACGATTTAGTTTTCGATATGCATCTAAGTGAAAACCGCCACCTTTACCAATTTGCATGTGAAGTCCTGTTGTATCGTCGTCAAAGCGTTGAATGCGATACATTCCTAAATTAGGAATTTTAGTTTCGGGATGTTGAGTAAGTACAAGTGGCAAAGTTATAAATGGACCACCGTCTTCAGGCCAAGTTGTCAGAAGTGGTAATCTAGAGAGTCTTGCAGGGGTATCTATATTTTTAAGGATTGGAGCATCTTTCTTAGTTGAGAGTCCAACTTTAAGAATGTCAACAATAAAATTTTTTTTCGCCCAAAGCTTTCCAAACGATGGAGGCACAAGTTCATGTGGGGCATTAGCAATGAAATTCATGAAAGCTGAAGGTTTGTGGCCAAAAGCAAGCTCAACTCGTTTTTTTGTTCCAAAAAGATTTGTTACTACTGGGAAAGAACTACCTTTTATATTTTTAAACAAAAGTGCTGGTCCAGCAGTGGCGATTACACGACGGTGAATTTCAGCAATTTCCAAATTGGGATCAACTTCCGTGTGTATCTCAACAATCTCTTTTTCTAGACGGAGCACATTAAGGAAATCGCGAAGATTAGTAAGCATTGTGTTTTAGTTTAGTTCCTAGGAGATAAAAAATCAAAATCATTAATTTTATTGAGCAAGCATGAACTTTCTGTTAATTATAGTCGTGCTATAGTGAATGACATAATTCCGAAGCGAAATCATAAATCATTTCACTCATTATAGAGCCACCAGCCCTCGATCAGAGCTTAGGCCGAGGGAAGGGATGCAAATATAAAAAATAGCAAATGACTTAATCAGTAAGCTTTTAGTCAAGAAAGCTAATTTTATTGATTCTTTGCAGAAGTGAATAAATATCGCTTCGTATTTATTTCATTTACGATATCTACATGGGATAAATTTAAGGATTTTTTATGAGTAAAATTGAAGGTGGGCTAGTCCAATTTGGAGAACTCTCTGAGAGAGTCGGAGTTATTACACTTAACGATCCAGAAAAACTTAATGCCATGAGTGAAGATATGGCCATTGAGTTTAGTGGTCTAGTTTCAAAAATTTCACAAAAACACAAATATTTAAGAGTCCTAATCCTGACTGGAGCAGGACGTGCATTTTCCGCTGGTGGTGATCTTAAAATGCTTGAAAGTAAGGTCAAGCTTGGTGGAGAAGAGAACCGTCTTAAGATGCTCGATTACTATAAATCATTTTTGTGTCTTAGAGATATTGGCTTGCCACTAATTGCAGCTATTAATGGTACGGCAATTGGAGCTGGACTTTGTTTGGCGAGTTCATGTGATATTCGTATTGCAAGTAAACAAGCAAAACTTGGAATGACATTTGCAAGATTAGGATTACATCCTGGTATGGGGGCAACTTTTTTTCTCCCAGAAATTATGGGCATTTCTAAAGCAACTGAATTCATGCTTACCGCAAGAGTCATAGATGCTGAAGAAGCTCAACGAGTTGGCTTAGTATCTAAAGTTGTTGATGAAAGCAATTTAATGAAAGAGGCAGAAGGTATTGCAAATGACATTGTCTCATGTGGGCCACAGGCGATTAGACAGCTTCTAGAAACTCTTAGAATGGGCCGTACAAATATTGAAAACTCCCTAAGGCGAGAAGCCGTCGTGCAGGCTGTAAATTATGCCAGTGTCGAATTTACAGAAGGGTTAAGGTCAGTTATGGAAAAAAGGAAAGCTAACTTCTAGCTCTCTATACATTCTGATATATTTTGATTTTGTTAATTATATGTCTACTTTGTCTTATAAGTTTTGTAACAAGCCGCTAAAGCTTGAATATTGCGCTTATTTAATGTAAATGAGTGTTCGTATTTTATCTGATATGTTCACATGACTTTTTTGGAGTGCCTCCACTTCATAATTTTTTTTTAATTAGGACAATAACAATGAAGCTAAGAAATAGTATTTTTAGTAAAGCAATTACCCTTGGGGTATTGTTTGGTGGAACTTTATTAGGCAGCACTGCTGTTCAAGCAGATGTGTTAGATAATAAAGGTAAAGATTTTATCGTATCTTTCCTTGACAATTACCTACCAAATACTCCTGTTATTGAGATTCATCTTACTGCTGATGTTGCAACTGATGTTACCGTTGAATATCCAGTTAACAACCCAACTTTTAGTGAAGTTGTAAACGTGGTACCTGGAGCAGTTTCCGTCGTATTGTTACCTTCCGATGCTGCTGATGGATGGTCTTTCGAGACTCCTTTCAATAATGCTATTCGCATGAGCGCATCTCAAGAGTTCGTTGCTTATATGATTAACCGTGTTCAGTTTACATCTGATGCAGCTCTCGCACTGCCAGTTGATACTATGAATAAAGACTACATTGTCATGACATATGACGATGTTTTCGAAGATCCTCGTTTTGTTGTAACAGCTGCTTTTGATAATACAACAGTTACAATTACTCCAAACATTCCAACACTTGATGCAAATCAACCTGCTGGTGTTCCTTTTAACGTCGTTCTTAATAGAGGCGAAGGTTATTATGTTCAAGGTAATGGAGATAGTTTAGCTGGCACAATAGTTTCAGCAGATAAGCCAGTTGGCGTTACAAACGGAAATGGATGTACGCAAGTTCCAAATGGCACATCATATTGTGATTCGATTTTTGAAGTTGCTCAACCAACTCAAACTTGGGGTACTCAAGTCCCAGTCGTCAATCTTCCAAATAGACCAAATGGTTCTATTTACAGAATCATGGCTGCCAATGATGGTACAGTGCTATTAATGGATGGTCTTGAAATTGCAAATCTAAATCGCGGTCAATTTTTTGAAACTGAGTCATTGCCAAATAATCATTTGTTTGCAGCAAATAAACCAATCTTTGTTGTACAATTTATGACTGGTTCTACAAGCCCAGGTGCCGATTTGGGTGATCCAGCGATGGGAAACATGGTTCCGACTGAACAGTTCTTGAAAGCATATACTTTCTCTACTGTTGGTGGTTCTCAATTTGAACAGAATTTCTTGAGCATTATTGCAAATAATAATGATATTGGAACTGTTACTTTAGATGGCGTTGCCATTGGTGCTGCCGCTTTTACTGCAATACCTGGAACCACATTTTCTTCAGCTGTTGTAGAGCTTAGCCAAGGCACTCACACTACTCTTTCTGCTAGCCCACATGGGATTATGGTTTCAGGATATAATGATGATGACTCTTACCTATATCCAGGTGGAGCATTATTTAATTTCATTAATCCAACAGGTGATGCAAATCCTCCGATCTGCACTCTTAATGGATTAAATGGAACTGCAACTGACAATCGCCCATCAGAAGATACCAATAACAATGGTATTCTTGATGCTGGTGAAGATCTAAATGGAAATAACGTAATCGATACTGATTCCGGTGTTTTCTTCGTAGCTCTTCAAGATGGCTCATCTAATGTTAACGTAACAGTTAATCCATTTGTGCCAGGTTCTGCTTCAGTAAACTTTACTGTTAGCTTAATCGATGCAGCTCTAAATCCAAATGGAATAGTGCTTGTAACAGATGGAGCAGGAAATACATGTCAAGCTGTGATATCAAACTCTGCTGTATGTTCTCAGAGTGATATTAAGCCTGGACTTCTTTCTTTGGATGGTAGTGCACTAACTCTAAGTCAGTTGGTTAACAAAGCTGCTAAACAACTTAAGAATGCTGGTGGTAAGAAGAAAGATGTTTCTGAGATAAGAGAGCTTTCTTTAGCATCATATACAAATGCATGGATTGTTACTTGGTCAATCGTACCAAAGGTTAATATTTGTGATAATGATAACCTTTGTCCGATAGTTAGTAACTCTTCAGCTGTTAATTCATACCTATCAAATGCTACTTCACTAAAGCAGCTTCTTGATAGCACAATTGCTAAAGTTGCTGCACTAAAAGGTGGCTTAACTCCTGGCTTAAAGAAGCTCAAGAAATCTGGAAACATTGAGTTTAATAAGGCTAAGACAGCAGCAGCTGGAATTCCTGTAAACAATAATGTTTGTGGTGATTCAGTTGATGTTAGTAACCTTGTCTAATGTAAGATTATCCTGAAAGGGATTAATCATAGAAACCCGAGATATCCAAAAGGTATCTCGGGTTTTTTATTTTATCATGATAGATAATATTTTCAAAAACTCAGATCTATCAATTAATTTTGCACCAAAATTTTTGAATGTATCTGTAAGTTGTTGACAATCAATCCATTCAATACCTTTCTCTTTGAGATTTTCTGCAAAGAATAGGAAAGCGAGTTTTGAAGCATTTGGTTTTAGATAAAACATAGATTCCCCAGCCCACATGTTTCCAATATGAACTCCATAAAATCCACCAACAAGTTCTTTGTCATCCCAAGTTTCAACACTATAAACAAAACCTTTTTTGTGAAGCTTTGTATATGATTCAATCATTTGTGGAGTAATCCAAGTTCCAGGACCGGTGCTTCTCTTATCAGAGAGTGCGCATTGATTAATGACATCTTGAAAAGCAGTATTTATTGTGAACTTAAATGTAGTTTTTTTCTGCTCTTTTTTAAGACTTTTAGGAATATGAAGATCTTTTAAAAATAATATAGCTCTTTTTGGGGGACAGAACCAAAG
>JAWXBT010000177.1:0-11268 GCA_034440315.1 bacterium | reverse complement strand
TAAGCAGCTCGTAATTTACGGAATTGCGAAAATTCCGCTTCCATCGAATTTCCAAGATAAGTATCAATATGCCCAAATCCATTAAAGTTGGAGGCGGTTACAATACTGTAGGCACCCATATTGTGAGCACAGAGGATATCTCCGATTTCAAGATTGGCTGGCAATAACGCATTCTCTGAGATTACATCAATTGAATCACAGGTCGGGCCAGCTACAACATGAGGGACCAATTGGTTATCCCCAGTGGTGTTTTTCTGCTTAAGAACTCTAAGGTTAAATTCTTTGAGATCGAAAAATTTACCCGAGTAGAGGCCATAAGCACCATCATCTAGATAGAGCCAAGGTGTTCCATTACGAATACTTTTTCCGATTACTGAAGATACGGATGAGCATGCACCACTTGCGATAATCCTGCCAGGTTCAGCGATAATGTTAAGACCACGCGCAATTGCTGGAGCGATTGCAGCGGCAAGTCCTGTAAAGAAAGAATCTAGCCCACCGGCTTTATTTGCCATCGATGGATCTGGATAGCCGCCTCCAATGTTAAGGGTATCTAAACGGATTCCAAGCTCACTTTTAGCTTTATCTATTATACGAAGGGCTGTTTCAACTCCAACAGTATAATTATGAGTGCTCCAGGATTGAGTTCCAACATGAAACTGAATACCGCGTGGTTGAAAGCCAGCCTCAGCAGCAGCTTTTATTAGTGGCAATGCCTCCTCTTCAAGGCAGCCGAATTTACTATTTAGATCTATCTGTACTTCAGCACTAGCAATTCGAATACGTACTAGGATACCAACAGGATGATCTGCAGCAATTTGTTTATGGGCCCGTGATAAATTTTGGATATCGTCAATATTATCTACAACGAGTAATTTAAGTTTATTTTCAAAAAAAGTATTAATCGCTCGGGGACTTTTTATAGGATTTGATAAGATCATTCTTGTGCTAGAAATACCGAGAGCTTTTAAATCTAGGATCTCTTGAGTAGAGGCAACATCAAATGAGACACCCTGGTTAGCAAGATATTGAAGAAGTGATGGTGTGTTGTTGGCTTTGATTGCGTAATAGATCTTTGCTTCAGGAATATATTTTTCAAAAAGATTTAAAGTGCTTTTTACTACACTTGCATCAATTGCAAGTGCTGGAGAGGTGATCTCTTTTGTCTCAATTAGTTGAGAGAGCCATCTCTCTCTATTTAGTAAATCGTTCTCAGAAAACATTTTATATTACTGGTTCTTGAAATTTTAAAAGCAAAAAAATAGCATCTTTTTTAGCCTTTTAACAGGGGCTTAAGCAGATACTTTGGAGAGTGCTTCATTGCCCGTCGAGAATGGTTATTAGAAATTATTATCAATAGGTCGCCCATATCTCCTTAAAATAGGATGAATACCTAGGTGAGAACTTTTAAAATTTGAGTTATTTCAAAGAAATAATATGGGAGGATCGTATGGAACTACTGAATAAAGCAATAAGAGATTGTTGTTTCAGCTAGTTAGAGAGTTTTTGTCGTAGCTGCTCAAATCAGGGATCTAGATTTCATGCTTCTTATAAACAACGTTTTTTAATAAGCACTAAGGCATCTTTCGTTATTTTGAGATTGGTCTCCGTCGCCTCAGAAAGTAGGCTGTAGCTTTCCTCCCAATCCTACTGAGTACAAACATTTCTTCGAAAATGACTCTCTAATTTATCAAGAGCTGGCTCAAGCCTCTCTTGAATAGTAGTAGCTAGTGCCCACCATGATTGATAAAGTTGTTGCTGACAGATATCTCTACAAATTGTAGTTAGTTCATCCAACTGTGGCTTAATATCGTACTTACCTTTACTCTCGGCAGGTACCATTCTCAAAAGCATACAGTACCACTCAAAGAAAGCTTTGAGATCGTTAACACCTGTTACCATAATCCTGTTTCCTTCTTCCATTGATCCTGCTTGGAAGCTTTGGCGGCAACTTCTAAAAAGAATATAAATATTCTCTAAAAGATTTGGTGTGACTGCTAATCTTTCACTTAAAAACTGCTCTGTCGTGCCAGTATCGACTTCTAAAATATCAGTTTCACAAAACTGAGTTGGTGAGCTTTGCCATTCACCCTCAGTTAGATCACGACCATTTATTCTAAGGCCAGTAATAATATGAGCTGGATCTATTGAGCCTTTGATAAGCTCAATTACATCAGTAATTTTAGGTAGAGATCCTGCTTTATACGGAGAGGATTGACCGTTAACTCTAATTTGAAGCATCGTGCACCTTAATTAAGTTGTTGAAAATACTGTGTTAATTTATTACTTCTTCGTTCTAAATCTTTATAGACCCCTCCCATTTGAGATGCCAACATCTCAGCCTCGGATCCGGAAATATTCTCTTTTGCAAAAATAAACATGCGCGTTAACAAACCTAGTTCTGGGTGGTGATACCCTAATGCCTCTATTGTCTTATCAATTTGGTTAAGGTTCTCACTTACCTCTTTGAGGTGTTGGCCAGAAGATTTTGTATCATTTATTAATTCAATTAAGCGGGTGATCTGTTGATTACCAGCCGCAGCAAATTTTTGAATATTAGACGAAGCATCGAAAAATGAATCATAAAGACTTAAGGAACTCGGAAGTTTTACTTTACTTTGATCACCTTCCATCAACCCAGCTAAGTCATCTTGCCAAAGTTTTCGATAAGCTTGACGAAATTTAACCATTCGTGGATCTTCATTTTTAAGATTCAATGGAGCCATATCGTAAAAACCAGCTTCATCAAAGTATGTTCGAAATACAACGAGATTTTTAGGATCTTCTAAATGTGCAGGTAAATTTTTAATATCGCCTTGGACTCGAAGAATTGAAAGCTCTGCTAAAAACTCTGGATCAATTAAATCATGACAATCTGGTCTGGCACATGGTTTATTCGGATTACATGGTCCACAAGAAATAACAGGTTGAAGTACAATATTACCTTCACTATATGGTCCAGTTTCAAAACCAAGGGCGGAAGCTAAGAACATTGCAACTACTGGAGTATCAACAGCAACACTCATATGCATTGTTCCTGTATCACCAGTAACTAATAAATCACACTGCTTTAACAATCCTGCCAATTGCGAAAGAGAAGTTTTTCCTGCAGCTACTCCAACATTTACTGAATTACATCCAGTAACAATTTTTTCTAAAATCGGCATCTCCGACTTTGTTCCAGTTAAAATGACTCGGGCATTATACTTATTCACTAGTACATTTATAAATCTTACAAACTTTTCTGGAATCCACTGACGTTTAGTCTGACTTGCTCCAGCTTGGACAGCTATGACTGGACCCGTATTGGTAAATTTAAAATCTGAAATTAAATCTTGAGCAAATTTTAGATCTTCTTCATTTAAATTTAAAAGAAGTTTGGTTGGATGAGCTTCTACATCAGCTGAGCATCTAAAAATATCAACCAGATTTAAAGTATTATAAGATCTGTTCGTATGAAAAACACATGATGCAAATAACTTAGCCCAATCAGATTCTATAACACGATAACCTTCATCATCAGAAGTCCAACCACCGTGACGCTTAATATCTAATAACTTCAGTAGCAATGCGGTATAAGCAGAATTAGACATATTAAGACAATAATCGAAATTTCTGCTTCTTAAATCTTCAACTACTTCAGAAACATACTCATATGCATCAATTACTCCCTCTCCTTCGCGTGCAATAGCTCTTACTGTCATTCCTAAATCTAAAGAAATTGTTTCATCAATATTGGGTAGTAAGGAGCAAATTCCGGCAAACTGTTTTTCAACCAAAACAGTAATTTTACAATTCGGATTCTCCATCTTCATGCCAGCAATGGTAGGCGTGGCTTGGAGCATATCTCCTAATCTAGTTATATTAACTAGAAGTATATTGTTTTTTTCGGCGTACCTCCTTTTCATAGCCACTTTAGTAGTCCGAAATATTTGAATTTTTGTTTTTGTATTCCTCGCGACATTAGTGTCCCCCCTCTTTCTTCATAGAAACTATCTGGGATTTAATGTGGTGAAGAAATAAAAGTTTTTTCTCAGTATCTGATAATTTGCCTTTCCCTGTCATGATATCAGCCACTAAACCATCTAGCTTTGGCAACTCTCCACGATCATAAGCAACCTTACAACGATCAAGAAGTTCCGGATGCTTTTCTGCACGTCGAATTAAATTCGTCCAGGGATTTAAAATTTCTCTTTCGCGCAAATGTTCAAACTTAGTTCCAAAAATATAGGCCAGCATCTGCTTCAAACGAGCTTCATAAGTATGATCTTTTAAAACTCTTTTTCTTGAAAGTGCCGCCATTTGTGCTCTTTCTTCGGGACGATCGATATAGTAATTTAGCTTTTCTTTTAGATCGGCACTGTTTTGGAAAGTAGCAACTTCTTTGCCTGGCTCAAAATTCTCTGCCAATAAAGATCGGTTATCTACCAACTGGAAAGCTCCACAAGCTGCCAACTCGAAAGTTCTTGGATTTACAAAATCTCCAAATGGATCCACATCGTTTCGCTCAGCAGAAGAATGAAGATTTATATTTATATCTGTAGCATTAAAAATCTTTACGTATTCTTCGGGAGCAAGTCGTCTTCCACTTTCTTGAACCATATCAGAAAATGGCTTACATGTTGGCCACTCAGTTCCCCAAAGTTTAACTGGATACTGCATTAAATTTGCAAACACATGTTGTCTATTATGATAGCCAGCACCTACAAATGAAATTGGCGATCCCCAACGTTGTTTATCTTCTGGTGATAAAGTTAATGGGGTATGCACGTATGGATCTGCGCCTAAAGGTAAATAATGAACCTCACCTGCACCAGCAGCTCGAATTGCATCAATACAAGGACCTTTTTGAATCGTAAAAACAAAATCGTAATATTTTGCCATCTCACGCCAGTATGTGAAACGCAAGTAATCTTCAACAAACCATAAAACAGTAATCACACCTCTGCGTCTGAGTTCCTGCAAAGCAGCCCCCGAAATTGGAGCCTGGGCCATACAAAGTAAAATATCAACAGGATGCTCCGTAAGACTCTCGACTAACATCGTTGAAAGCATCTGCAAATAATGACCTTCGAGAACTGACTTTCTTTGATCTTGTTTTAAAAATTTAGAGAACTCGTGATAACCGGGTGCGAATCCACTAACGTCCATTGCATGAGTACGTTGTTTGATAAGTCCCAAGCCTCGTTCGCAATATCCAGCAATCGGTAATGTGCCTCCTTGCAGTGGACCTAAAATTCCAACTTTGGGATGAAGAGCAGTAAAGCCGCGCTTTGAAAAAGCAATTGTTTTAACTTTATGACAATGCTCTAAATTACTTGATTGAGATTGTGGTCGAATAATTAACTCAATACCATCAGGTAGATTCTCGGGATAAAAATCGCGCCCAACACAAAGATCTTTTAATGCCAAAAAAACTGACCGCAAATCTCTTACTGAAATTGCAGCTTTCAAAGCTTCAATTGATGGCTCAATTACAATAATTCGTGCTTTAGATTGTTTAAGGAAAGCATCTACATGATAACCAGCACCAAAACCATAAATGATAATATTTTTAGCTTCTTTATATCTATCCTCACCTAAACTTCTTGTTGCCCATGCTAAAGCAGCGGTGGCAGGTTTATCAGGATGATCTAAAGGTATACCATTTAAAAAAACAGCAGGACCTTCGGCAGTATCAACAATCGTAGCCTCATCAGAACTTGGTTTTGCTTCTAAAATTAATCCTGCAACTCTTGGAAATTTTTGCTTAAGAATATTTAAATTGTTTTCGAATGGACTAATAGCCAGAGTCTTAAATAACTCAGAACTGCCATTAACAATTTGATTGGGATTAAAATCCACCATGTAAATACAAGTCCAAAAAATTCTCGCAAATGTACAAAGTAGTTTGATGCTTTTAATCTGAAGCTGGATTGCAAAATGAATTTATGTGTCAAAAGATTGACACGGCTAAGTGTGATTTATTTCAATATTAGAGGAATTGCAGAAGATTCAGTGATAGTAACTTTCTAAAGTCTTTGCCGAAAAGCAAAGGCTTTAGAAAGTTACTATCCCCCGAAGGGATAATAAATAGTGTTTGTCATTTTCAAAAATCATAGTTAACCCAAAGGGTTAACAAGAAACAAGATCTAACATAGTCTCCATTGCTATGTTTCGTGATTCAGCAAAAACTTTTGAAAAACACTATAGGTTCTACAAAATAAGTACTCTCTGCAAGATTCAATATCGTTTGAAGTTTACTGGCTCTACTTAAGGACGAACCTTCATTAATGAAAAATTAGCAAACTCCACTTTGAGTCAATCTTTATCCCTTTATAAGTAGAGATTTTAGAACTCGAAGCGGAGCAGTCAATCTCCAACTTCTTGAACTTAAAATATCTTGGGCTTCAAATGAGGCAACTTTTAATTTGGATTCAAGATCAAGAATTGTTCTTTTCAAAGTATTTAAATCTATTGAATGATTTCCAATTTCTGAAATAATTTGTGACCTAAGTAGTACCTTTAGATGGACTTCTATTTGATCTCTCCAAGACTTCCCGTAAATAAAGTCATTTAAATCCTCTTCCCACTTTATAGCTAATTCGAAATCAGACTTACTTATGATAAACCCAAGATTCTTAATAACTCCTTGAACAAATTCTTCGTTTGTTAAACCACAAAGGCCGGGTTTAGCTCTGCAATATTGAATCGAATATACCAGTCCGCGAATTAAAACCCAGACAAATGGAATTGGATTTTTACTTTGCCATTCTTGATCAAAGAAACACAAACTACGGTCATTGCGTCTAATGAAATTATAAGGAGTTGCATCGACAAAGTTTACTGGTAAAGCAACATAATTCTCTTGCTGTGTGGAGTTGCTCCTAAGAAACTCATACCAATCTTTGGCCCAATTTGCTACTTGGTTAATCCCACCACCTCTTATTAAAATCTTCTTTAGTTCATCAAAATATAACTTGCCATCTTCATATTTAACTTGATCAAGAGAAAGTTTAAAATTTTGATCCTCCAGCCTTGGTGAATCTTTATTAAACAAGCTCTTTTTAACTGAGATGTCCTTTACTTCTTTAATAAACTGAGTCTCTACTTTGAATTTTCCCTGCTGATGAGTTGCAAAAGTGGAAGCATAATGAAAATCTTTAATAAGCGATCGACCAGTTCCCTTATTAACAACAATTAGAAATGAATTTGCTAAATCACCTAAGATCTTATTCTCTGCAAGCGCGTCCCAAGCTAGGGTTTCATCAAAAGTGGCCCCGTAACCTTCAATATAAGATCTAGATGCGCATCTTGATAATAAATCTTGGGCTCTAAAGTTTTGATCTTTAAGGGCAATATCTGAAATTAGCACAGATGGCATTTTATAATCTGGAAAAGGATAATAGAAAATGGAGCTACTAAATCCAATTTCTTTTAATAGATTTTCAATTTCGATTTTGCCCAAAGTAACTGGGCCTTTTGCCTCGTAAAGACCGGTAATACCAACGTATGGTCGATTTAAATGATCTTCCGGCAAACCGGCAAAGTATTTAAGTCCAAGTTTATTTTCAATCGCAATTATTAAGGAACTATTATCTGCAAGATGATCAAAAACTTTTTTCAAAAATCCGCGAACGGAATCCGCTTCTCTAGAAAAGGAAGGTGCGTACTCAAGAACACCAATTAAGGTGACTAAATCATATCTTTGCTCAGATTTATAATTTTCAAAATTCTCTGAGACAACTTGTACATTTGAGAGATCCTTACAGCGAGCTTTACAAATCTCAGATCTTCTTTCACTTCCTTCCACTGCAAGTACAGAAAGATTTTGCTCTCCAAGAAATCTAGTGATGGCACCGCAACCAGATCCAATCTCTAAGACAGATTTAACATCAGAAAAATTCAAGACTCTTAAAAGATTATGTCTTACAGGACTAAGATGATATTCAGATGGCCAATCTTTAATTGCACTAGAAAGTTGTGTTGAATTTGAACTTAGATCCTTAGATTCTCTAAGAATTTTAGAGAGGTACTCTTCTGAATCAATACCGTCAGTAAAATCAACTTTATTTGAAAAATCCTTCATTCTAACTATCCAAGCATTGAAAATTCCATTCCAAGATCAGTCAAACCAAAACTCTTTGTTGCATTTGTGACATAAATCTCTATTGCATCGTAACGCCGATCTAAAGGTATTAATTCTTCCCCTAATTCATCAACCACACCTAAAGAGAGAAGATAATGGCCAGTTATGAGTTTTGGAACTATCGTAAACTTAACAACGGCGATTTCCCCTGATCTTTTTGGAACATACATGCCTTTTCTATCCCAATCCCTAGAGTTCGATCCGTAAATTGTAATTCCATCAGGAGTTTTGAAAGTAATTGCATATATTGGATGTGCAACATCTTGGTAAAATCTTACCTTGAGGTAAATATAAATCTTTTCATCAGCTCCAAAATTATTAATATCATATCGATTGTCAGCACAAATTAGAGCATCCTCAATCACAGCCCCTCGACTACCCCAACGGTATTCAAGTTTATTAAATCCAGGTCTCTTCGCAACTCCATCTTCTAAAACTTTAGAAGAGATAAATTGTTGAATTACAGCATCCCCACTTTTTATAATCGATGTTCCTTGAGCCTCGATATCTGCTTTAGAGGAATGATTATCAATATTTTCTTTAACTACAATTGGTGAAGCACCAAAAAGAAGATCGAGATATTTATTTACAACTGTTTTTGGTTCACCATCAGCAATAAGTTTTCCATCCTCAATAAGTATTGCCCGATCACAATGACGCACTATTTGCTCAGGGGCATGAGTCACAAATATAATTGTCTTACCACTCTTTCTAAGTTCTTCAAATTTACGAAAACACTTTGCTTGAAATTGCACATCTCCAACGGATAAAGCTTCATCAACAACTAAAATTTCAGGATCGATATTGATTGCAACAGAAAATGCCAACCTTACGAACATCCCACTTGAGTATGTCTTTACTGGCTGATCAATAAAGTTTCCAATATCTGCAAAAGCAACTATCGAATCAAATTTTGACTTAATTTCTTCTTCGCTAAGTCCTAAAATTGTTCCGTTTAAAAAAATATTCTCGCGTCCTGTAAATTCTGGATTAAATCCTGTTCCTAATTCAAGTAATGCTCCAATTCTACCAGAAACTTTAACTTCCCCATTTGTTGGAGAAAGAGTGCCACATATAATTTGCAAAAGAGTTGATTTTCCCGCGCCATTCCTGCCCAAAATTCCTAATGTCGAGCCTTTCTTAATATCGAGACTTACATCTTTTAAAGCCCAAAATTCTCTAAAAAATGTTTTGGATTTACGAAAAAACATCTGCTTAAGTCTATCTTGAGGCCGAGCAAAAATTCGGTAACATTTGCTAACTAAATTTACTGAAATTGAAAAATCAGATGACATCAGCAAACCCCTTTTTGGTTTTGATAAACCAAAGATAACCAAAAATTGCCGTGATTGACCCAATGATTAAACCCAAAATCAGCCAATTCCAATCGGGAGTTTCTCCCCACAAAACAACTTTACGTATATCCTCAACGACGTACCCAATTGGATTGACCACTGCTAAGGCCTTTAATTTTCCTGGTAACGCAGAAGCTGGATAAAAAATTGGACTTAGAAACATTAAAGCCGTCACCAAAATTGGTACAACTTGTACAATATCTCTGACAAAAACCCCTAAGGCTGATAAAAACCAGGCCATCCCTAAAGAAAATAAAATCAATGGAAGCAGAACGATAGGAACGTAAACAACAGTCCAGTGTAAAGTACCAGTCAAAATAAAATTTGTAATAAGTATAATAAAAAATCCAATAGCTGCATTTACAAGTGAAGTAGCCAAGATCATTACCGGAAGCACTTCGAGTGGAAAAACAACTTTTTTAATATAATTTGGATTTCCCACAACTATGCCAGGAGCACGAGAAATTGTTTCAGCAAAGATATTGTAAGCTGTTAGACCACAAAAAAGAATTAGCGCAAAACCAGCACTTCCTTGCTCAGGAATTTTCCATCGAGTTTGGAATATCTTACCAAACACCAAAGTATACACAGCCAACATAAAAAGTGGGGTTAGGATTGACCAAGCAACCCCTAAAAGGGAACCTCTGTATCGACCTAATATATCTCTCTTCGTTAATTGAAGAATTAAAGATCTTTTAGCGACTAAACTTGAAATCATTACTACTTTATTGGTGGCGATTAAGGATTATGCTGAGAAATTAGTATTACGTTTATAGCATTATTTCATCAGCAAAAACAAGGAGATAGCTATGGGATCGTCGAACTATACGTTTAAACCATGGCTAGCGATTACTTGGACTCACTTGGAGCAATTATATGCTTAACATAATCAGCATAAATCTTTTCTGCATCAAAGGAACTATCAAAGAGCTTAAGAGAGTTCTCTCTGTGCCGCTTTAAAATATTTGGATTATCCAAGTAATTCTTAATAATTTTTGCAAGGATGTGGGGATCGTTTTGTCTCAAATTGAACCCCATATCTTCTTTGCTAACAATCTCATAAGCCTCATTTGGAGTCGTATTAATTATAGCCAGTCCAAAACCTGCATACTCAAAAAGCTTATTTCCGATCCAATACTTACTTACTCCACCGGTGATAGGGATTAATCCAATGTGGCAAACCTTTAAGATCAGCGACATCTTCTCTTCATTACACCAGCCATGAAATTTTATTCCTTGGAGGCCGGATGCCAGTTCTTTATAATTTGCTACTAACTCCCCATCGCCTATCAGATCCAAAGTAAAGCGATCCTCTCCTTGCTCTGATAAGATCCTAAAAGCTCGAATCAAAAGATCTATGTTGTAACTTTTTCCAAAAGACCCGACAAAAACTAATCGCAAGGGGTTTTCCTTTGAAAAACTTGAGATGAACTCGGGCATACTCCATGCAACCGGTCTCTTACTACCTAAGTAAAAAACTATATCGTTCTGGCTTTTATTACGACCCGAATACTGCATAGCCCAGTCAAGCATGTAGTTACTAATAGAAACTATTCCAGTAGCTAGTTTTAAGGAACGGGATAGCACTCCCCTATAATATGCCACCAACGGATATACCAACGCTTGCTTCCAAAACGGAAAATATTCAGCAAAGGAATCCGGCCAAGGATCTCTTACGTCGACATACAATGGAATTTTATTTAACGAAGCAAAAGACGAGGACGCCAAACAGAGCTCAGGTGAAGGATAATTTGTAACTATCAGATTGGGTTTAGGTAAAGATTC
>JAWXBT010000176.1:0-2643 GCA_034440315.1 bacterium | reverse complement strand
GTAAATATTGAGGATAATCTCAGTTAATTAGAATAAAGTTATTTAGGTATAATTAATGAAAGCTATATTTTTTGAAGAACACGGTGGTCCTGAAGTTTTAAAATATGCAGAGCTTCCTGATCCCGAAGCTGCTGCCGGAGAAGCTATCGTTAAAGTCAAAGCTGTAGCTTTAAATCATTTAGATATTTGGGTTAGACAAGGCTGGAAAGGATTGAATCTTCAAATGCCTCATATTTCAGGAAGCGATATCTCAGGAGAAATTGTTTCTGTTAATGCCCCCAATTCACAGTTTGCAGTTGGAACAAGAGTAATTGTAAATCCAGGAATATGTACAGCTGATGATCAGTGGACACGACGAGGAGAAGATAGTGTAAGTCCAGGTTACAAACTTCTGGGAGAGCAAAAGAGGGGTGGAATGGCGGAATACGTGGTTGTGCCTGTCTCTGCTCTTTATAAAATTCCCGAAGAAATTGATTTTATTAACGCAGCAGCTCCAATTTTAGTGGGAATGACTTGTTGGAGAATGTTATTTGCTAGAGCACATTTGAAAGTTGGTGAAAGTGTTTTGATTATCGGTGCAGGTGGTGGAGTAAATTCACATAGCATTTTATTTGCAAAAGCCGCTGGTGCTACAGTCTATGCCCTTACAAGCTCTCGCGAAAAGACTACAAAAGCTTTGGAATTAGGTGCCGATGAGGTTATAAATTACAAAAAATCTCCTGAATGGGCTTTGGATGTCATGAAATTAACTAAGGGGCGAGGTGTAGATGTTGTTGTTGATAATGTTGGCGCATCTACCCTTCCACAGAGTTTAAGAGCCGTAGCTCGGGGTGGAAGAATTGTGACTGTTGGTAATACAAGTGGACATAAAGTTACTTATGATAATCGATTGATGTTTACTAAGCAGGTCTCTCTAATTGGTTCAACAATGGGCAGTAGGCAAGATTTTATGGATGCCATGCAGTTTATGTGGAGCAAAGGCCTAAAACCAGTAGTTGATAGAGTTGAACCACTTAAAGAAGGGATTAATATGCTTCAATATTTGGAGCGTGGGGAGCAATTTGGAAAAGTGGTTTTGTCTGTTTAGAAATCTTTTAGTGATTACATTTCAACAGATAAGCTATCCAGTTATTTTCTTGAGCTATTTGCAAACGTGACCATTTAGGGCCGTTGAAAGATGATTCAATATCTTCTCTTTGGGAAAGCATTATTCCAGAAAGAATTAATAAACCGTTTGGCTCAAGTACCTTATGAAATATGGGTTGAAGATTGCATAAGGTATGAGAGTAGATATTGGCTAGAATCATAGAAGATTTGTTGGTAGTTTCTTCCAATTCTCCTACTTGAATTTGAATATATTCTTTAAGATTTAGATTTAGCTCAATATTTTCCTTGGCATTAGCAACTGCCAGGGGATCATTATCAATAGCTAAGATCTTTACTCTATAAAGTAGAGCTGTTGCTAAGGCTAAGATTCCGTTTCCAGTCCCAACGTCAAGCACAGATTTTATATTTCCTGATGCCACTTCTGAGGATTGTAATAGTTTCAAAGCTAGGCGAGTACTTTCATGATGACCAGTGCCAAAACCATTACCAGGAATTATAAAAAGGTCACAGTGATTTTCTTTTTGTAAGTCACTATGGCTTAATATGGGTACAAGTCTGAGTTTATTAACTTGGATCGGTTCCCAAACATCCTTACACATTTGTACCCAATTTTTATCTTCTTCAGAAAAACATTCAATTTTCAATGCTCCAGAGTTTTTAAGCTCAAAAAGAAATTTTTCTTTTTCAATTTGATTTCCAGAAAAATGAATAATAACTTTACTATCTTGAGATAACTCACTCCCAGCAGCACCAATCTCAATGGCGATGAAGGAGAGAAGTTCGGGATCTTCTGCCTCGCAAAGTATTTTCCACCATTTATTATTGTTCAATTAAAATCTCAAAAAACTATAAGGGTTCTTCTTGCGCCTTGCCTCGAGTATTTTGTTGCTGAACAATCTGACGGACTCTTTTACTTGCGCCGGAGTAGCTCAACTTGTTTTTTTTGGCAGGGCTTCCACTGTTGATGAAGAGATCTAGCGCAGCTTCATAGTAAGAATCAAGTTCCTTCTGATCTAAATGCTTAAGTACTGCCAAGCGGTCTTTGAAAGCTTTAAATGCCATATTTGATATTTCGCAATTTGATTCCAAAGAAGCAATGTTATCTATATCAGAAATAATTTCTTTAATGAGAAAAGCTAAAGGCGAAAAAGGGCCAAAAGGTTTTGAATTAGCAATGATTGAATCCACAACTTCGCCAATCGTTTCTAAAATATGAGGTGTAAAAATAATAGAATCAAATCCGACTACAATTGCTTTTTCAATAATTTTTCTTTTTGATTCAGAACTTGGAATCACTACAGCAATAACTTTTATATTTTTCTCTAGATCGGTTGCATGTATTGAATTGACAAATTCTGTTGAGTGAGCATCGACAAGCTCACTAGATAGAAATATATATGAAAGATTAGAATTCTCTTTCATTAGTCTTTTTGCATCATCGATGCTTGGTGCGGCAAAAGTTCTTACGAATCTCTCCGACATCGAGAGAGAATTTTTAAACGCAGTACATCGTGTTTCGTCTGGTTCTACAATAAG
>JAWXBT010000175.1:0-5208 GCA_034440315.1 bacterium | reverse complement strand
GAGTATTAAGCGACGCAATGTTCGAATTAATTGTAATAGCCATGAATGTTCCTCCTTGAATCCTAAATCAAATGTAAGTCGATCCTTCGACTCACGAGCCAATTCTCGGCCCCAAAAGAAATATGTCTTCCCTTTCGGGTTCAATTTAGCGTACGACGAGCGAGAATCGCTCAGCACACACTTATCAGCTAGAGTTTTAAACGGCAGCTGTTCTATTAATCTTTAAAAGAATATTAACTGAAACAAAAAATACGAATATTTCTTATTAAGTAGGTTGGGGACGGAGCCCAATTAATTTAAGAATTAATTGGGCTCCGTCCCCATTTATTAGTAAAAAGAAGTTTCAGAGGAGATGAGAACTTTTTATGCCCTTTGTTCTCACCTCCACTGAAACGGGTGTGGTGGTAGTATAGTTGCGAGGTATATAACCCGGATTTTCCCAGAGTTTGCCTGTATCAACAGCTAGATAAATCCGGCTTACAATCTCGCTAAATCAAAATTCAAGATACAACTTTCCTGCTGAGGTTGGCTGGTGTTACCCAGCCAACCCTCTTAAGGAAACTAAATTCAACTCTCTTAATTACTGAATAAGACTTAGAGCAAGAGCTGGTTGCTGATTGGCCTGAGCCAAGATCGAAGCACCTGCCTGTTGCAAGATAGTTAGTCGAGTAAGTTCGGCAGCTTCAGAAGCTACGTCTACGTCTCTGATTCGGCTTTCAGCAGCAGCAAAGTTTTCTTTTGCAACTGATAGGGTATTAATCGCAACACCAAGTCGTGATTCTGTTGAACCCAATCCTCCTCGTGACTGAGTCAAAGAACCAATAGCTAATTTTACGGCATCAAGTGCCAGCAAAGCAGCAGATTGACCGAGCGTATTGGTCGAATCGTTAATCGAAAATGATAAAGAAGCTCCATTAGGGGCCGCAAGACCAAGTGAAGCTAACGTTGCTTGAACACCGTTGAATGTAACTTGAGAAGTAGATTGTGAATTAAAACCTACCTGGAATACGATGTTGGCACCACCTGAGAGCAACCTAACTCCGTTAAACTCTGTGGTTAAAGCAATACGTTCAATTTCTGATCCAAGAGCTGCAAATTCACTCTGTAGAGCAGATCTTTGAGTTGATGAATAAACGCCGTTAGCGGATTGTTCAGCAAGTTCGCCCAATCGAGCCAATACGTTTCCAATTTCTCCCATTGCAGCATCAACAATGGCAACTGCAGAAATACCGTCGTTGGCATTTCTTATAGCAACGCCGGCAATTCTTTGATCAGCACGCAATACTTCGGCGATAGCTAATCCAGCGGCATCGTCTCTAGCTCTATTAATTCTTTGTCCAGATGATAACCGCTCGTATGATTGGGTTAATCGATTTGTTGATTTTTCTAACTGTCTAATTCCGTTAAGCGCAGCAATATTGCTGCCAATTGTAATGGCCATGGTTCGTTCCTCCGTGAAACCACGAACTTAGATTGCCGCCATATCCTTGGCAGACAAACTTTACTTCATCTTAGGCGCAAGATCCCAAGTTGAACTAAGTTCGCGATAAGAACTTTAAATTAAATTTTTGGTTAATGATCTGTGTGGAAAAAATGATACTCTACCTCGCCACCTAGACCGCTTATACTTATACAACTACGTAAAACAACATTCCTCGCAAAGTTAGAAACGGTTACTGCAGTGTTTTTCTTGAGCGAAAAGTTGATAAATTTTTAATAATTATATTTATGTAACAATAACAAGGGGTTAAATATCGAAGAAAATGAATTTTATTTCGTCAAAATTAGTAATTCGCAACTTGGTTGATACAGTTTATCGCTGTAATGTTACAATATCTCTAGCGTAATTAAGACTTTTCAATAAGAAACGTCTTATCAATCAAATGATTTTTTTTAGAGATAGGATAATTTATTTATGAATATATTTGGGAAGATTGCTACGAGCGCAGTAATTATAACATTTGTTTCAGGATGTGCTGGAACCAATATGTCATCTACTGAAAAAGGTGCCTTAGGTGCTGGTGCCTTAGGTGCTGGCTTGGGAGCAATTGTTGGAAGCCAGAGTGGTCATGCTGGTGCGGGAACTGCAATAGGAGCTGCCGCTGGACTCTTAGGTGGTGGATTGATGGGTAGTCAAATTGATCGTCAAAATCAAGGAACCATGTCTCAAGAAGAAAGATTAAGAAGGCAAGATGAAGAGATTCAACGCCAACGACGTGAACTTGAAGAACTGAGAAGACAGCAAGGATCTGATTCTTATGGACGTACTGGAAGTGGCGGATACGATCGTTACGATAACCGCGGCAGTGGAAATGGCAGCGGTTCAAAAGATCCGTATTACTAACAAAATGGGGACTGAGCGATTCTCCGTCCCCGTCTTTCTACCTTGATACCAATACAGCAGCTGCCATTCCCCCAGCAGCGCAAACACTGATAACTCCCCTTTTCTTTCCTGTACGTTTAAGGGAGTGTGCCAAAGAAGTAATAATTCTTCCTCCAGTTGCTGCAAATGGATGGCCAATTGCAATTGAGCTTCCGTTAATATTTATTTTTTCCTCAGGAATTTTACCGAGTGGAGTAATATCTTTAATTCCCTTGGGAGCCCATCCCTCTTCCCAAGCCTTAAGGTTAGCTAAAACTTGAGCAGCAAAAGCTTCATGAACTTCGAAAAGATCAATATCAGAAACTTTAAGGTTATGCTTCTGCAAAAGTCTCGGAACTGCCAAAGCCGGTGCCATTAAAAGACCATCACTTGGATGAAGTGCGGAAAACTCCACACCTTCAATGTAACATAAAACTTCCCTGTTCTGTTTCTGAGCTTCCGCTTCACTCATCAAACATACTGCGGATGCACCATCAGTTAACGGACTTGAATTACCCGCAGTTAAAGTTCCAGCTGGGCCTCTATCAAAAACTGGCTTTAAGGATGCTAATTTTTCAAGTGTGGTACTGCCTCTAATAATATTATCAATTGCAACACCATTTAATGGCTCTATTTCATTTGTCAAAAATCCAGAGGCCTGAGCTTTTGCAGCGGCATGATGACTTTTAAAAGCCCATTGATCTTGAGCATCTCTAGGAATCTTATGTTCTTTAGTAGTTATTTCCATATGCTCACCCATGGTTAATCCAGTAGATGGTTCCTTAGGACTTGGTGCGCGAGGCACAAACTGACTCGGACGAATTGAAGAAATAAGCCCTAGTCGTTGACCTAAAGTACGAGCGCGAGAAAGTTTAATGAAGGTTTTTTCAAGTTTTGAATTCACAGTCAGAGCTGGTAACGACATGCTTTCTACCCCCCCACCAATTCCAACTTTTATGCGGCCGACTCTAATACCGTCAGCGAGAAAATTTAAAGCGACTAATCCCGAGATGCAATTATTGGAAACAAAATGTGCAGGTATTTTTCTAGCAAGATCAGTCCTTAAAACTATTTCACGGGCTAAATTTGGAAATCGTGGATCTAGAAGAACAGAGCCAAATATAAGCTCATCAATAGTTTGAGTATCAAGATTCAATCTCTTAACTAAGGAAGATACAACATGTTTTGATAAATCTAATGCCGACACCTCACTAAAGTCACTACCTGCTTTAACAAAAGGTGTTCGTACTCCACCTACCAATGCAACCCTGTTCATATAGAATCCTTTGAAATTCGTTTATAGCAAAAACGGCTAAACCGTTTAGCCGGTCAATATACCAAAATGAATCTATAGCAAGGCTTTAAAACAGGAAACATATAGAATATTACTAACCCGAGAATACATGGCTAGGCAGCAAACATTTTGACCTGACGCTCTTGTAGATGTGCAGGCTCCGGTAGTTTAAGCTTCTGTGGTGCCAGGACTTCTAGAGTAGTAATTAGAGGATTTGCGCTATCTGGTCTAAGCCAGTGATATTTTTTATCACGCGCCATAGTTTTAGATACATGTTTAGAACGAATTTTATGATTAGTACCATCAGTCCCATCAAATAAAGGACGTACATAAATAAAATCGGCTGAATCAATCAATTGCTCAGCAAAATTTGCAACATCTTTTTTCCAATCGCCGTAGGGTAAAACTGGAGCAACTTGAATTGTTACTTGAACACCAAAGTTTCTCAAAGCTCTTGCGGCCTTCAATCTCTCAGAAGCTCTAGGTAATCCTGGTGTATAGAGCCTGACTGCCTCCTCATCTAAAGTCTCAATTCCCATGGTAACACTGGCCCTTTTGCCGAGCTTAGCAAGTACTGGCATTGCTATTACAATAAGTGGCGACCTGGTTTGAACAGTAAGTAGACCAGGAGTGTATCTCTGGAATAAAGTTAGAAACTTCATACTGCTATCAAATTTTTGTTCAAAAGGTAGAAATGGATCCGTGGTAGTCCCAAGGACAATATGGCTCCTACTGAGCAGTCCTTTCCTAGATAGATTCATTAGTTCTACTTCTAGTTTAGAAAAATTATTCTGTTGGTCTAAAGAAAATCTCCTTCTAAATCTAAGTAGATCCTGCTCATCCTCAATTTTTAAGTGAAGCTCGTCTCTCCAATCTGTTGGGGATGAAACCATAGTACGTCCAAAAGATACCCCCTCTTCATAAGAATCTACTGTATAGACGATTGCCGGGTTTACTTGATCAGAACTAATCTTTTGTTTTATTTCCATAATATCCTCCATCTAGAGATTAACCATAATCGAGCATGAAACGACCTCCGTACTTTAACTCTCTTAAAGTTAAGACGTAAAATATCGTCAAAAGGTTCAAATTACTTAAAGTTAAAGAAAAGTAGCCCTCTTACCCGATTAGTTTTATATTGATGGCGTTGACTTGAATAAGAAAAGAACATAAATTTAAATAAGTTAGCGAAAATTTTGGAGTTTGTAATATGGCTGGAAATGTTAAAGATATAACAGATGGAAGTTTTGAGGGTGAAGTTCTTAATAGTCCAATCCCAGTTTTAGTTGATTTCTGGGCTCCCTGGTGCGGCCCATGCAAAAGCATTGCTCCAGTCTTAGATGAATTGGCAGTTGAATATGCTGGGAAAATAAAGATCGTCAAAATAAATGTTGATGATAATCCTCTAACACCAACAAAGTATGGAGTAAGAGGAATTCCTAATCTGATTATCTTCAAAGCAGGTCAATTAGCTTCCCAGGTAGTTGGAGCTGTTCCTAAAGAGCAGCTAGTAACTGAAATTACTAAGGTAATTTCATAGTTGATTCTAATT
>JAWXBT010000174.1:0-3607 GCA_034440315.1 bacterium | reverse complement strand
GTATTAAGATCTCTTCAGAAACCATTGATAATCCAGGAGATATTTTCAATCCAAGTCTTAAATTTCTTCAATCTACCCTCAATCCATTTCCAGGGTGGTAGAGATTACTTGCGTAGAAAGCGTCTTAACTCTATTTTAACTAGGCACTGACTATAAATTGGCCTTGTTCATATAGTTATCCCAATAAGTAATTTCCGAATACTTTTCTGTTGAAAACCTTCGGTTTACTTAAAACATTTAGTTGGGATAACTATTTATCATCCCTTCGGGGGATCGTAAGTCCAAAAAAAGATTTTCAATCGGAAAGTTCTTTTTGGACTTACTATATAACTTTGATTACAGAGAAACATTATGAAGCTTACTTCTATTTTTGCTTTAACTATCTTGGCATTCCCTCTGTCCCTTCATGCCGAGAACACAATAAATGCAGTTATCGCTAGCGTGAATGGACAAGCTATTACTCTGAGTGATTTAAGATCTAGAATTAAGTCATCAAAACAAATAACACTTGAGGATCTTTCTAGTAATACAGGTGTTAGACAATCTCTTGATCAAATTATTTTAGAACATTTAATTCAAGAAGAAGCCAAGCAACGTCAACTCTCTGTTAACCAATCTGATATCGATGGCTATATCTCTGATATTGCATCTCAGAACTCATTAACTATAGATCAATTTAAAAACGAATTAAAAAAAGAGAATATTGATTTTTCTGATTATCAATCCAAGGTTAAGATCGACATCCTGAAATCAAAAATCGCATCCGTTGTTTTCAGAGAAGGTGCGCCAGTTACCGAGGAAGAGATTGATTCCTATATCAAAGATCACTCTGAATTAAGTAAAGGTGGTGAGAAAGTTAAGCTTCGTCAAATATTAATTTCTAAAGATGGAAAATCGCCTGAAGAGATCAAGCAATTAACTGAAGAAGTGGAATTAAAAGTTAAAAATGGCGATGAGTTTTCTGATTTAGCAAAAGCCTACTCAAATTCTTCGAACAACAGTGATGGTGGCTTACTGGGAGTTATGGCAATTTCTGAGCTTAGTCCCTTAATTCAAGATTCAATTATTCTTCTTGATCAAGGTGAAACGAGTCAAGCAGTGGAGACTGAACAAGGGATTTATTTCTTTTTTGTCGAAGAAAAGTTTACAGGAAAGACAGACTCAATCAAAGTTGACGTACGAAGACTTTTGGAAAATCAAAAGACCCAAGAGAAACTTGCAAAGTATTTTGCTTTAGATATATATAAAAAGCACTCCGTAGAGAAAAAAGTCTAGTCCGCTTGTTTTTGACTTAGAAAGCCTCTCTTTGCACCCTAGTTATCTTATGTGCTATTCATATAGTTATCCCAATAAGTAATTTCCGAATACTTTTCTGATGAAAACCTTCGGTTTACTTGAAACATTTAGTTGAGATAACTATTTATTATCCCTCCGGGGGAACGTAAGTCAAAAGAAAATTTTCTTTCGGAAGATTCTTTTTGGACTTACTATGATAACGATACCTTTCCTTACTAATGGCGTTGAAGCCATTCTTAGATGATTTTGTCAGCTTATGAGGTTACTTTGAAAATTCCAGATCATGTATTTAGAGAATACGATATCCGCGGTATCGTGGATCAAGATTTATCAAATGATTTTGCTTACCTTTTAGGTAGAGCCTATGCCCGCCTGGCCAAAGAAAACGGAAAAAACAATATCTCAGTTGGTCATGACTGTAGAATAACCTCTCCTGCTTATGCAAAAAGTCTAATGCAAGGAATTGCAGCTGAAGGAATCAATACTATATTTTCAGGCATGGGACCGACTCCACAACTTTATTATAGCATATTTGCGAAAAATTATGGTGGTGGAATTCAAGTTACTGGAAGTCACAATCCAAGTAACATGAATGGTTTTAAAATCTGTATTGGAACTCGCACTCTCTCAGGGGCTGATATTCAAGATTTAAAAAATAGGATGCATGAACTTTCTAAAACAAAACCATCTGAAATTTCTGGGCTTATTACAGAGGATAATATCCAAAAGAATTATATTTCTGAATTATTATCAAATTCTAAAAAATCAATAGGTCCAAGGAAACTTAAAGTTGTTGTTGATGCTGGAAATGGCGTCGGTGGCATGGTTGGTCCAGAACTTTTGCGCGGATTGGGGGTCGAGGTAATTGAATTATTCTGTGAACCAGATGGAACTTTTCCAAACCACCATCCAGATCCAACAGAACCAAAAAATCTTAAAGATTTAATTAATAAAGTCAGAGAAACAAAAGCTGATCTTGGAATTGGCTGGGATGGAGATGCAGATAGAATTGGAGCAGTTGATGAAAACGGTACTGTAATTTTTGGCGATATGCTTCTACTTATTTTTGCCAGAGAAATATTGAAAACTGTTCCCAATGCCACAATAATAGCTGACGTTAAGTGTTCAGAATATCTCTTTAAAGATCTTAACTCTAAAGGCGCAAAAGCCATAATGTGGAAAACTGGTCACTCCTTAATAAAAAGTAAACTCAAAGAGACAAATGGAGAGTTGGGAGGTGAAATGAGTGGACACATCTTTTTCAAACATCGATTCTACGGTTTTGACGATGCCCTGTATGCCTCAGCTAGATTAGTAGAGATTGTTTCAAATTCAACCATACCAGTATCTAAATTACTTGCAGATCTACCGGAAAGAGTTAGTACACCCGAAATCAGAGTAGACTGCCCCGAAGAAAAGAAATTTAAAATTGTTGAGAAGGCTCAACTAGCTTTTTCAGAATACAAAGTTAACACGATAGATGGAGTTCGGATTTCTTTTGAAAAAGGTTGGGGATTAATTCGAGCCTCAAATACCCAACCAGTATTTGTAATGCGATTTGAAGCAGAGAATAAGACACTCTTGGATCAGTATCAAAAAATAGTCGTTGATAAAATAGAAACTATTAAGGAATCATTGGCATAATAAATGCTCAGCGAAAAAATCGATGCGCAATTTATTAGAATCTCTAATGCTAAGATCCATAATCTTAAAAACATCAGTTGCAAAATTCCCTTAGGAAAAACAACTATCCTTATTGGTCCAAGTGGATCAGGTAAATCTTCATTAGCAATCTCTACGATCCTCTCAGAAGGAAATTGGAGAATAAAAAAACTTCAAGATCTATCAGAAATTTATCTTCCTATTCAAGAAGATTTAAACTCAACTGCTTCAATAGCAAACCTGCCGCCATGTTACGGAATCACCAAAAGAGTGCAGCCAAGCAAGATAGAAACTGTAGCAAGTACTCTTGGTATAGATCTAATTTTGGGAGAATTATTTGCAAACAGTTCCTTTAAAAAGTGCCATTTTTGCGATGAGAACTTAGCTCTAAAATCGATAGAAACCGTGATCGATCAAATAAACAAAGAAATAAATGATAACAATTTTAATTCACTGACCATTCTGTCTAGTCTAAAAGAAACTCCTAAATATTCCCTTAAAGAACAAATGAACAACTGGATCGATCGGGGATATGAAACTTTTATAATTGATGGTCTTGAAACAAGAGAGTTCCTGAATTCCTTAGATTCAGCATATGTTATTTTAGATAAATTAAGTTGGAATGAAGCCAATTTTTCATTAGCAGAAG
>JAWXBT010000173.1:0-10416 GCA_034440315.1 bacterium | reverse complement strand
CCGGTGCGATTGCTATCGCAATGGCGACTGAGTTAAGAAAAAAAGCACGAGATTTCTCGATTGTGGCAGTTGATAAATCACGTGCAGCCTTGGATCTTGCCGCTGAAAATGCAGCTACTCTAGATGCAATTGAAAAGATCCGTTTTGTAGAAAGTGATTGGTATGCTGCTTTGCCGAAAGGAAGTAAATTTAATTTAATTATTTCCAATCCTCCTTATATCAAGGAAGGAGATCAGAATGTTTCGATCTCAACTAAATTTGAACCAAATTCAGCACTGTATGCTGGAGTAGATGGTCTTAAAGATATTAAAATTATTATTCAAGGTCTTTCTGAATATTTAGAACCTACAGGAAGTTTTTTGTGTGAGATCGGATCAGATCAAGAAGATTTAATTCGGAATTTAGTGTTGGAAATTAGCCCAGATTTATTTAAATCAATTAAGTTTATTAAAGATTTGGCTGGAAGAAGTAGAGTTTTGAGTATAAAAAGGGGGACGGAGCCCAATTAGTTTAATTAATAATTGGGCTCCGTCCCCCTTTTATTAAACAATCTCCGAAAGAGTCGCCAACACCTCTTTAGCATGTCCTTCAGCCTTAACATCATCCCAGATCTTAGCAATTTTACCTTCTGGATTTATTAGAAAAGTAGATCTAACAGTACCTAAGAATTCTCTACCCATAAATTTTTTCATGCGCCATACACCAAAAGCTTTCTGCACTTCCATTGTCTCATCAGCCAAAAGAGTCACCTTTAATTTTTTTCCTCTAATAAAATCTTTATGAGACGCACAGGAATCTTTACTTATTCCTACTACCTTAGCTCCAAGTTTGCTGAACTTTGGCATTAGTTTTGTAAAATCGATTGCCTCAATAGTGCAACCTGATGTGTTATCTTTTGGGTAAGAATAAAGTACTAACCAGTTTCCTTTAAAGTCCGCTAGGCTGACTTTATTGCCATCTTCATCGACGGAGCTAAATTTCGGAGCTTTGCTATTTTCTTTTAGTTTCATATTTTATCCTAAAAATTAAAATTTTTTAAATGGCGCATGAACAACTTAGAATCTTCTACGAACTTTGGAATCAATGATATATTCAAAATTAATATTATCATATAAGTGAACCATTATATTTCTTAGCTTTGCAATTCTTGAGAAATGAGCAACTAATTCTTTTGGCAGAACTCCCAAATCACCTGATCTTTCTATTGATTCAGCATAACTTTCAACAGCATCTTTACTCAGTTCGGCACAAATATGTTGAGAGATATCAATTGTTGCAGCAATGGCATTCTGCATTGCATGAAGGAGAGCGTGCTGCACCAATTCTTCGGCTCTTTGATTAAAGTATTCTTTCTCAATCTTTTTTATAAGAGCAATCTCTTTGAGCAGAATAGCCTGCTTTTTCTCTAATAGATCATATTTAATTGGATTCATTTCTTCACCAATGACTCACGCTCAAGTTCCTCAAGGTTACGAAGGTTACACTCAATTCATGAGTTCGCCCAGTTGTACGAGATCCAAAGAGAACAATTAGATCAAGCTTGTGTTTTTGGGACACAATTTTGGCTAATTCAATTAGTTTTGGATCAATAGAATCCATAGATGAATTACTTTACATGAATTTGAACCACCTAAAAAGAGGAGGTTGACCTTTATTCCGCTGTAATGAACGGATATGTCAGAAGATGAAAAAATCTATCCCTTGTTTTGAGAAATCTATTCAGTCAGTGAAAGGTTAATTCCGCAGGCGCAAATAATGGGCTCTTCATTTAATTCTTATCGTTAAGGCGGATTCTTTTCGGCAAGAACTTTTGAAATTCACTGTAAGGTTATTTTCCTAACGGTTTTAATGGTAATCTACTTATTGGTAGAAGGTGGTATTACACATAATTGAGGCGTTGGCTCACTCATGATTCGATCGGATATGAGGGATGGGACTAATTTGTATCAATATGTTGAGGTGACTCCAATTTTAATGTTACCCAGATGATATTCCAAAATCCATATTCGACTTATTTGCAGTGCTAGATTACAATCCAGGTCGTATGGTCGATTTCTTAGAAATAAAAGGCGGTAGGCGCCTTTCTGGTACCGTCACAGTAAGTGGCGCGAAGAATGCTGCATTGCCGATGCTTATGGCGACTCTTTTGACTTCAGAAGAGTGCACTCTTTCTAATATCCCAAACCTTCTTGATGTTGATTTAACTTTGGGACTTTTGGAGCATTTTGGAGCTGAAGTTAATTATTTTGGTTCAACAATCAAAGTTAAAACTCCAAAGTTAAAAGCTACTGAAGCAAGTTACAGTCTTGTAAAAGCTCTTCGCGCATCATTTTGGGTTTTAGGACCTTTGTTAGCACGCGGACGCGCTGCAAGAGTTGCTTTACCTGGTGGTGATGCAATCGGCACTCGCCCTGTGGATATTCATCTGCAAGCTTTAACAAAAATGGGAGCTGACATTAGCCTTAAGCACGGCGTTGTTTTTGCCTCTGCTCCAAATGGATTACGACCTATAGAAATTGATTTTCATTTTGCATCCGTTGGGGCAACTCATCAGGTAATGATGGCTGCTGCCTTAACCCCAGGCACGACAGTGATTCGAGGTGCGGCAAGAGAGCCCGAAATTGTGGCACTTGCTTAAATGCTTACTCAAATGGGGGCCTTAATTGAAGGTGCTGGGAGTTCCGTTGTCTCTATAACAGGACGAGAATCTTTAGATGGCTGCAATATCAAAATGATCGGGGATCGAATTGAAGCAGGAACATTTTTATTAGCTGGATTAATCACTCGTGGCGAAGTTGAAGTAAAGGGATTTAATCCAGATCACTTGGGAGAATTTATAAGTATCCTTTTAGATATGGGAGCTATACTTTCACCTCGCGAGAATGGCTTATTAATAAAACAAGAAAGCTCAATTAAGCCTATAAAAATTCGCACTGATATTTTTCCTGGGTTTGCAACGGATCTTCAAGCTCCATTAATGGCCGCCCTTTGCTTAGCTCGCGGAGAGAGTCAGATCGAAGAGAGTATTTTTGAAGGTCGCTTCGGCCATGTTCAAGAACTAGCTCGTATGGGTGCCAATATTGAAGTACATGATAGAATGGCAACCATCATGGGAGTAAATTCTTTAAGTGCTGCACCGGTCGAAGCTAAAGATATTCGTGGCGGAGCTTCCCTAGTATTAGCTTCTCTAGCTGCAGATGGTGTGAGTAGAATTTTCGAAATAGATCATCTTCGACGTGGTTATGCAAATCTTGAAGCAAAACTTTCTGGCCTAGGTGCTGAAATTGGTTGTAAGCCCGAAGAGATAGAAGACGCAATTGCGATTGGATGTTAACTCAGTGGAGCAAGTTTCCTTAAATATAATCCCAAGATTGCCTTATTCTAGTGGTAATTTTGTGATCCACGAAGGAGTAAAAGAGACTTTTGATTCTATTTTTTCTGTCATAAGTAAGAATAACTTTAATATTTGTTTTGTAGAAGGTTCTACTCGTTCAGGCAAAACACATTTATTAGTTACTCTTTCTGATTTTTTAACATCGTCTAAAATTTATCATCGTATTGGAGAGGGGACAGAGTTTTCTTCTATCGCTCTAGAGTTAGAACTAAATTATTCAAGTAATAAACCAGCCGTCATTTTAATTGATGATATTCACGAATATCTTTTGACTATTAATCCTGGACAATCCGGACAGTTTGTTTCCTTTATTGAACTTTGCAAAAGAATCGGCACGGCACTCGTCTTTTTTAGCTCAAAATCAATTTTAGATTTGCCTTGTGATGACCATGTTAAAAGTCGTTTGAGAGCTGGAATGCAATTCGAGATCTCAGATCCCAGTGATTCAGATCTTGCCGATATTTTAAATTCTCTGGCAAAACAACGTGGCGTAAAGCTTTCAAAACGAAATATAGATTTTCTTCATAAAAGACTTTCTAGGGATATCCCTTCATTGGAGCACTATTTAGATCGGCTACTTCACCTTTCCCAAGTTCTTGGAAAGACTATTAAAATGGGCATAATTTCGGATGCAATATAACACTTCTGCCTTTGGACTTTATTTCTTAATATGTGATACTTTACGCAACCTTAACGTAGTTGTAATGGTAACGGAGCAGAGCTCCATCCCCGATTGATTAATAATAGTATGAACAAACGTCGAGTAGTAATTACAGGTATTGGAATTGTGTCTCCCTTGGGAAATACGACTGAAGCCACTTGGAATGGAGTCTTAGAGTCTCGCTCCGGCGTGGCTAAAATCACCCGTTTTGATGCTTCTGCCTTCAGCGCAAATATTGCAGCCGAAATTAAAAATTGGGATCCCTCACTTTATATAGAAGCTAAAGAAATTAAAAAGCACGATATCTTTTCTCAATTTTCTATGGGTGCGGCTGCCCAAGCTTGGGCGGATGCAAAATTAGAAGGTCATAAATATGAGGCTGCTAAGATGGGCTGCATCTTAGGAATTGGTATTGGCGGCCTTTCAACTTTAGAAGAATATCACGCAGCATATTTACAAGGCGGACCAAGAAAGATTTCTCCATTTTTAATTCCTCGAATGATAAGTAATTTGGGGCCGGGAAATATTGCAATTCAATACGGATTAAAAGGAATAAATTTTACAATCACAAGTGCTTGTACTTCTTCGACACATGCTTTGGGCGAATCTTGTCGAATGATCGCTTCTGGAATTCAAGATATGGTGGTGGCTGGTGGTACTGAAAGTGCGGTTACTCCAATCGGAGTTGGTGGATTTTGCTCTTTAAGAGCTTTATCAACACGAAATGATGAGCCGGAAAAAGCATCCCGCCCTTTTGATAGGGATCGTGATGGATTTGTTTTAGGCGAAGGTGCAGCGATTGTGATCTTAGAATCTTTAGAACATGCCGAAAAACGTGGTGCAAAAATTTATGCCGAAATGGCTGGTTATGGCGCTTCCTGCGATGCCTTTCATATCACTGCACCAACTGAAAATGGTGAAGGTGCTGTTGCTTGTATGCGACTCGCACTTGAAGATGCAGGAATGAAACCAAGCGATGTTGATTATGTAAATGCACACGGCACTTCAACAAATTTTAATGATACTTCTGAAACCGCAGCTATTAAAACTGTCTTTGGTGATTACGCCAAAAAAGGGTTGATGGTCTCATCGACAAAATCTATGACCGGTCATCTTTTAGGTGCAGCAGGTGCAATCGAAGCATCTTTTTGTGCCCTTGGAATTAAGGAAGGAATTGTTCCTCCAACGATCAATCTTGATAATCCCGGAGAAGGGTGCGATTTAGATTACGTTCCGCATGTTCCACGTAAGCATAAAATCAAAGCTGCCATGAGTAATTCTTTCGGCTTTGGTGGAACTAACGCTTCAATAATTCTTAAGCCATTTAACGGCTAGTCGCTAGACCAGTCGTTAAAAGCAAATCATTGAGAAGATGCTGTGGATAAGGCTGATGATTTTTTAGATGAGAAAACACGGGCCCAAGATATTCTCCTTGGCGGTCTTGGATTTAGTGAAGATGCTCAGATAGTTTCTATAACAATAACTGATTCTGGATATAAAGGTATTGGTTCATGGCCAGATGGTGAGAAGTTTGAGTTTGAAAGCGATGATCCACTAGGAGATTTAGAGAAGTGGGCCTTGGGGGTGGTGATTGAATAATAAATTAGTGAGAATAAGAAAATAGTGACAAGAAAATTGACAAGAAATAGTGACGGAGACTACTTACTTATTGCCACTCACACAAACCTTCCTCAGCCCACACTCCCCACATCCCGGATTCCTCGCTTTACAAACCCGTCTGCCATGAAAAATCAACCAGTGATGCAGGGATCGCCAGCTTTTTGCTTCAAATCTTGTTTTTAAATCTTGCTCAACTTGCACAACATTTTTTCCAGCACTTAATCCAAGTCGCTTGGAAACACGGAAAACATGGGTATCTACAGGCAAAGTATATTCCACACCCATCTCTCCCAAGACAACACTTGCAGTCTTGCGACCGACTCCGGAAAGGGTAGTAATCTCATCAAAAGTCTTGGGAATTTCTCCTGCAAATTCAGATACCACTCTTTGAGCTAAGCCAATTAAATTTCTAGACTTTGTTTTATAATAATTGACGGGTCTTAAGATTTTTTCGAGCTTTAAAACTGAGGCTTTGGAGAGGGTTTTAAAATCCGGAAATTCCTTGAAAAGCTCAGGGGTTACCTCATTTACTTTCTTATCTGTACACTGCGCCGATAAAACTACCGACACTATTAGTTGATAGTTGTTTTTAAAGTTTAGTTCGGAAGCAGGATCAGGATAAAGCTTAGATAATATTCTAAGAATGGTGAGATCTGTTTTTTGATTTATGGGGGCCATAGAAAGAAGCTCAAGTATAGAGGATTTTTTTGCAAAAAAAAACATTTGCTAGGCACTAAAACATGGGGAGTAACTTGGAGGAGCACAACAGAAGTAAAGCCTTAACCAAGACTTGGGCATTTAAACTTGTCATGGTACTCGTGCGTCGTACTTCTGAAGTATCTGGATCTGGACTTTCGATCATAGATCCATACGCGGATGGAATTTGCGATATCTATCTTATGCAAAGTGCTGGCAAAGATGTGCTACCAGTTTTTTCCTCGCGACAAATACTTTCAGATTGGATCACCGAAAGAAATCTAACTGAACTAGATGGAATTCCACTGTACACTTGTGATGTTGCAAAACTTCTGGCCGACAATTCCCTTATTGTAATAGATCCAGGTACAGAGCATGGTGTGACACTTTCATTATTAGATCTAAAGTGTTCCTCAGAAAATTGGTATGGATCAGAGACTGGTCTTTATTCTAATCTGAATCCTCCAAGCCAGTTACAAGAGTTAGAAGTTTTCATAGAAGATACATCCCTTGTTGAAAGTTCTGAACTAACTGAATCTGAACCAACTCAAAGTGTCAGTCATATAGCAGAGGAGCTAGTCGAGGCCTTAAATCCAGAAACGACATTGCCGAAAATCGAAGTAAAAGCAGAGCCTCTAGTAGAAAATATACCACTTCCCAGAACTCGGAAAAACAGCAGAATCGGAATTGATGAAATTAATTTTAAAAAAACAGAGGATGAAAAGATAGCAGAGAAATTTGCTACTTCAGTACCTAGGACGGTAGTTCGCGAACGACAGGGGACTTTTACTAAGATCATCGATGTTTTAAGAAACTACCGCAAATAAATAGGGACGGAGCCCAATTATTCAACCAAATAATTGGGCTCCGTCCCTATTTATTTGCGGCATTCCTAATATCTGATAAGTTCTAGCTATGCAGCGTAGGTTTAATCGCCAAGCCAGCATACTTTTAACCACCTATTTAACGTAGGTAAAGCATTTACTTTTTTGGAGTGACTTTACGATGAAATCATCAATCCCGACTCGGACCACCGTTCCATCCTTACTTGATCGCAAGAATTCAAAAGAAAAAATCTCAGTACTTACAGCCTATGATTTTACTATGGCCTCACTAATTGATTCCGCAGGAATTGACATAATTTTAGTTGGTGATTCATTAGGCTGTGTAATTCAAGGTAAAACTACCACCATTGGAGTCGAACTTGAGGAGATGATTTACCATACAAAGTGTGTTTCAAAAGCCATCAAAAATGCTCTGTTGGTCGCAGATATGCCTTTTATGTCCTATCAAATATCACCTGAGCAGGCTATCGAATCTGCTGGAAAATTGATTAAAGCCGGTGCTGCTGCTGTAAAGCTAGAAGGAGGTGTTCACATGGCCAAAACTGTATCGCGGATTACAGAAATCGATATTCCCGTTATGGGTCATATTGGACTTACTCCACAATCTTATCACCGAATGGGAGGCAATAAAGTCCAAGGTAAAAGTTCAGGTGGTGGTGCCGGATCCCGCGAGAAGATTATTGAAGACGCTGTTGCTTTAGAAAAAGCAGGTGTTTTTTGTATTGTTATTGAAAGTGTACCTTCTGATTTAGCACAAGAGATTACGAATTTAGTTTCAGTGCCAACAATAGGAATTGGAGCCGGTGCCGGCTGTGATGGTCAGGTTTTAGTTGGCCAAGATATGCTCGGTATGTGTCTAGATTTTTCACCTCGATTTTTAAAAAGATATGCCGAGATAGGAATTACAGTTAAAAGTGCGGTTAGTGACTTTATAAAAGAAGTCAAAGAAGGAGTATTTCCTGCTAAGGAACATTCTTTTTCTTCTGATCCTGGAGCTTCAAATCCTAATCCAGTTTCTCATTTTGATAAGAAACCTATTTTTGGAAATGCAAAATCTCTCAAACATTAATTTTATGAAAAAAAGTTATAGAAAAGTTTTACGCGGAAAAATTCATCGTGCAACTGTGACTCATGCTGATCTAAATTATGAAGGTAGTGTTACTATTCCTCCTGAATTGCTGGCAGCTACTGGTATTGTGGAGTATGAAGCTGTTAATATTTGGAATGTAACCCGAGGTACTCGATTAGAGACCTATGCAATTACTGGTCAACCACAAAGTACCGATATATGTGTAAATGGAGCGGCGGCTCACTTAGTTAAACCTGGAGATATCGTTATTATTGCTTGTTTCTTTGATCTTCATGAAAAATATGTCAAAGATTACAAACCTAGCTTAGTTTTTGTTGACTCAAATAACCGAATAGACCAGATTCGAAGCGAGATTCCTGGACCAGGATTAATGGCCTAAAAGTCGATTATTATTTTCTCTTAAAATTATTATGTCAAAAAAAGAGCCCGAATCAAAAGGAGACGCTCCAATTAAAGTTCTCTCTGAGAATCGCAAAGCTCGATTCAATTATCATATTATCGATACCTATGAGGCTGGAATTGTTTTAACTGGTTATGAAATTAAATCTATTCGAAATGGTGGAGCCAATATTGCCGAAGCCTATATCCGTGTTCAAGAGGGCGAAGTCTTTTTAATAGGCGCGCATTTCAAGCCATATGCTTTTACTAAACAGATTGAGGTCGATCCTGTACGACCAAGAAAACTACTCCTTAATAAATCTGAAATTATAAAACTTCAAGGAAAAGTATCTCAGAAAGGAAATACCATAGTTCCCTTAGAGCTCTATCTTAAAGGTGGCCGTGCTAAGTTAAAGATTGCACTGGCAAAGGGAAAGAACGCACCTGATAAGCGTCATGCTATAAAAGATCGTGAAGTTAAAAGAGAAATGGCCAAGGTTCTTAAAAATAACCGCTAGTAAATAGTTGAACATTTGAATTTCAACTTAGTTTTAACGTCAATCTGCGGCTGGAGAATTTACAATATGAAATTATTTATCTTTCTTTCAATCTTTCTTAGTACTTCATTTTATCCTGTAATCACATTTGCAGATAACTCTACTCAAGATTTTCTAGTCGACTACTCAATTAGTGACGGAAAAGATGGTCGAATTTTTAAACAGTGGCATCAATATATTGGTGAAAAGCCGGTACGATCAATCGATATTAAAGTTCGTCGTGAATCAGGGAGTCGAGATACTTACCTAAATCTTAGATTTGGTAATGGTGCTACATTTGAAAATGGCAAACGGGCTCAGGTTGACGGCACTCAAACAGTTTCTTGGAATGTTGGCGGTGAGAAATCAAATGGTCAAGAGTTAGTGTTGAATGCCCACAACGGAGCAGTTTTTATTGAGTCGGTAAGAGTTAATTTTGATTCAGATCCTCAGTACTCATCTCGTAAACCTGAAAGAGAGAAAATCGATGATGATTCCGATAAACCAAGTGATGTGGATCCTAATGCTTATAATAATTGCCGAACTTTATACCGAATTGGTCGTCCAATTATCGAAATCAATAGAGTAAAGCCAACAGGAAATATCTTTTCAGGAGATCAAAAAGTTGAGGGATCTATTTATGCTCAATGTGTCCAGGAAGCTGGGTATTACGAATCTGGCAGGTTAAAAGAGAGAATTGATTTTTCACTCAATGATAGATTTAATCGAAAAGAATTTAATTTAAGATCTAGTCAAAATCAAAACGGAGAGATCCGAGTTTACACAACTGATGGACAGCAAGAAACTTATAGCCTTAAGTAATTTCTTGCTTTAGCGAGCTTTAACTCTAGATCCTACTGCACAACTGCCACCACCCCAGTCATAGGCTGGCATTATAATCTTGATACGTTTCTCGTTTGTGGAGATCGCAGTGGGCTCTCTTAGATCAGAATCCATAGTGACGATGTTCGTGGACTTTGAATTTGACTTGGAATTTGAACTTAAAGTAGCTAAGTTTATAGTTTCTTTTGTTGCAATGTCATGCATAACTGCTGAACCTATTATATGAAAACCTTAAATGATTCTAGTATAAGATAATTATCGTACACATTTAGATTCCATATTAGGGTTTGTAGAATAAATAGGGACGGAGCCCAATTATTCAACCAAATAATTGGGCTCCGTCCCTATTTATT
>JAWXBT010000172.1:0-4249 GCA_034440315.1 bacterium | reverse complement strand
TGGTAATGGAGACTAAGTCAAATCTTGTTTCTTGTTAACCCTTCGGGTTAGCTATGATTTTTGAAAATGAAAAACACTATTTATCATCCCTCCGCGGGATCGTAAGTCCAAAAAAGATTTTCTTTAGGAAAGTTCTTTTTGGACTTATTATAAGCTTACGTAATTAATAAAGCTCGATTCTACCTTGATCGATTTTACCTTTTCCACCTACGACTAGCGGTAAGTTCAAAGCGCAGTGTCCAACAGGCAATCCCCAATATACTGGGTATTTATAATCAGCAAATATGGTAGTGATGGTTTTTTTTACATCTGGGCCACTTTGATGATCGCAGCGCAACATTTCACCAAAAACTACTCCTTTCAATTGTTCTAATTTTCCTGCTAATTTTAATTGCATTAACATTCTATGAATTCTAAAGGGTTTTTCGCTAACTTCTTCGATAAATAAAATAGCGGAATCTAAATTTGGCATCCAAGGCGTTCCGCATAGTGAGCTTAATACACTTAAAGATCCGCCTTTAAAAACTCCTTCGATAGATGATTCGGAGGTGGCATTTAATTTCTCCAAAATAACTTTCTTAAATGGATTTAGCTCTTCTCCTTTTAGTAATTCAATTAAGGATAAAACTGATTGCTCTGTATCTTTATCTGTATCTTTATCTGTTGAAATTTCAGCAAAAGCTCCTGTCAACATGGATCCATGAACAGTTGCGACCCCAGTCCGATCAAAAATAACATTTAAAAGTGCGGTCACATCAGAAAATCCAACTAGTGGTTTAGGATTATTTTTAATCGCATCAAAATCAATAAGCGGCAGCATCTCCATTGAGCCATAGGCACCGCGCGCTGCTATAATCGCCTTAATTGAATTATCTAAGTAAAGATCTCTTAAGGCATCTGCTCTATTCTTTGCAGTATCACTAGAGAACAAAAATGTATCTTTGCCGTAAGCTGCCGCGGGATCTAAAGACAATTTATATTTAAAACCGTATCCTTCTAATGCTTTAAGCCCACTCTGTAGTCTATTTGGATCACACGGCGAAGATGGCGCAATCACTCCGATTAGATCGCCAGTCTTAAGAAAAGATCCCCATTTTTTTGGATTCATAGCAGCACTCTATATGTAACTCTCTAAAAACTCTTAGAATTAAACCCCTCAGCGGTAGATTTGCGCTATAAATCTGGGGTGATGAAGTTAACCTTTCAGGGGAAAATACAAAACCGACTAGGTTTTGTCCATCCAAAATGAAGAAAACGTGACATCGTAACCACTTGAAATATAAATTAAATTTAAGCTTCCTGAACGAATAGAAATAAGTAATAATTTCCGCCACATATTTGATTGTAAAGCCCTTTTCTACTAGTATCCCGTCATGTCTAAGGCGGAGTTCTCTAAATTTTAGAGTACTCCCCTTGAAATCCATCCTAGTGATGGACATGTATGTGTCGGCTGCTCCGTGTGGGAGTAGTCGAAGTTGACGCTAAAACTGTCAACTATCAAGTGCGAGCTGCTTAGGCCAATTTTTGGATTGATAAGCAGCTTTCAAAATTCACAAGGCTGAAGATTAAACCTGAATAAATGGGAGACTTATATTCATGAGCAATACAAAGATTAGACCGCTACAGGATCGAATCATCGTTAAGAGAGTCGATTCACAAGAGAAGACTGCTTCTGGTCTATACATACCAGATAGCGCGAAAGATAAACCACAAGAAGGCAAAGTAATTGCAGTGGGTAAAGGTAAAGTTAAGGAAGACGGCTCCATCCTTCCAGTAGATCTTAAAAAGGGTGACAAGATCCTTTTTGGCAAATATGCCGGAACTGAAATCAAAGTAGATAACGACGAATATCTTATCATGCGTGAAGAAGATGTTTTGGGTGTTGTTGAAGCTTAATTAATTTTTGAAAATAAAAGGAATTACAAATGGCAAAAGTATTGAAATTTGGATTAGACGCTCGTGACGAGATTCTAAAAGGCGTAAATAAATTGGCGGATGCCGTGGCTGTGACCATGGGCCCCAGAGGCCGCAACGTGGTTATCGAAAAGAGTTTCGGTAGCCCAACTATCACCAAAGATGGTGTAACAGTTGCTAAAGAAGTTGAATTAGAGAACAAAGAACAAAATATGGGCGCTCAGATGGTTAAGGAAGTTGCTTCCAAAACCTCAGACGTTGCTGGTGACGGTACAACTACTGCCACTGTTCTTGCTCGTGCAATTTATCGTGAAGCTGTAACTCTTGTTGCTGCTGGTCATGATCCTATGAATATCAAACGCGGAATCGACAAAGCTGTTACATCCGTTGTTGCTATACTTAAGGATATGAGCCAACCAACAAAAGGCAAAATAGATATTGCTCAAGTTGGAACTATCTCCGCAAATGCTGATGCTACAATTGGTAACATCATTGCTGATGCTATGGATAAAGTTGGTAAAGAAGGCGTTATCACAGTTGAAGAAGCAAAAGGTCTTGATACAACGCTAGAAGTTGTTGAAGGAATGCAATTCGACCGTGGATATCTTTCTCCATACTTCGTAACTGACACAGACAGAATGGAATGCGTACTTGAAAACGCTCTTGTTCTTATTCATGAAAAGAAGATCTCTAATATGAAGGATCTTCTTCCAGTGCTTGAGCAAGTTGCAAAATCAGGTCAACCACTTTTGATTATCGCTGAAGATATCGAAGGCGAAGCTTTGGCAACATTAGTTGTTAATAAGATTCGTGGCACATTGCATGTTTGTTCAGTTAAAGCCCCGGGCTTTGGCGATAGAAGAAAAGCCATGCTTGAAGACATTGCTATCTTAACTGGTGGTCAATGCATCGCTGAAGAGCTTGGACTAAAGCTTGAAAGTGCTGGCATGAACGAACTTGGTCGTGCGAAGAGAATCGTTATCGATAAGGACAATACAACTATTATTGATGGCGCTGGAAAGAAAGCTACAATTCAAGCTCGTGTTAGCCAAATGCGTGCTCAAATTGAAGAAACTTCTTCTGACTACGATAGAGAAAAGCTTCAAGAGAGATTAGCTAAACTAGTTGGTGGCGTTGCCGTTATCAATGTTGGTGCTGCGACTGAAGTAGAAATGAAAGAGAAGAAAGCCCGAGTAGAAGATGCTCTTCATGCAACACGTGCTGCAATTGAAGAAGGTATCGTTACTGGTGGTGGCGTTGCTCTTATAATGGCTTCCAAGAAACTTGATTCATTGAAATTAGGTGACGAGGAAATGGTAGGCGTAAAGATTATAAAGAGAGCTTTACAAGAGCCTCTTCGTCAGATTGCTGCCAATGCTGGTGCTGAGCCTTCAATCGTTGTTGATAAAGTCATCAATGGTAATGGCAAGATCGGCTACAATGCTGCAACTAACGAATATGAAGATTTAGCTAAGGCTGGAATCATCGATCCTACTAAAGTAGTAAGAACTGCACTTCAAAATGCAGCCTCTGTTGCTGGATTGATGCTTACAACTGAAGCGATCATCTCTGAATCACCAAAGAGTGATAAAGAACATTCACACGGCACTGGCGGAATGGGCGGCGGAATGGGTGGTATGGGCGGAATGGGCGGTATGATGTAATCAGATCGCTAAAGGTGATTTGATTATCCAGCCATAGCCCTGAGCTTGTCGAAGGGCGAAGGCGGATACCTCAAATACCACACCACAAAAAAGGCTCGGGTAACTCCGAGCCTTTTTTTTTATCTAGTGCCTTTCACTCGACTTGTAATCCAAGCCAATCCATAAACCCCAACTACAACGAGCCATATAGCCTGCATGCCAATGGCCATTGAAAGATATTCGATCATACCTCCGGACATGGCTCCAATTAAATTAATTCCTAATGGATAAGCCGTACTTTTTTGCTTATCAAAAAGATGGCTGAAACAACTAGCGGCGGCAAAAACGGGAATACCAATTAGTAAGCCGCTAGTTAAATACCGAAGCTCTAAGGAAAGTCCTGTTAGAGAGGATACCGGGATCAGGTAATTTAAAAATATTGCAATAAACAAAAGTAGCCAGGAGGATTTTAAACTCGCAGCCTTACCGTACATTACAGTTAGATTTGCCAAATAAATCATTAATAGAACTGCGCTAAAAACAACTGCATTAACTATCCACGTACTACCAAATAATAAAGCCAACCTTACGATTGCTGCCGACTCCATCAAAGTAAATCCAATGCCTAAAAATAAAAAATTGAAGTGCCAACCAGTTGCTGGCTCAACTTTGCGCAAAACAAAAAATGAAAT
>JAWXBT010000171.1:0-4176 GCA_034440315.1 bacterium | reverse complement strand
GTCAGTTATAAAAGGAGCGGGGCTACTTTAGATGGAGCGGGGCTACTTTTAGATGGATAGAAGGATGGATAAAAGGAGCGGGGCTACTTGGATAAACTTGGATAAAAGGAGCGGGGCTACTTTTAGATGGATAGAAGGATGGATAAAAGGAGCGGGGCTACTTGGATAAACTTGGATAAAAGGAGCGGGGCTACATTTTGTAACTGCTTGTTTTTTTAGCGAATTATCATCAAAGTATTATCTACAGTTACGGAATCTTTAGGAATCTCACCTTTATATTTTCTAGAGCTAAATAAAAGAAGGGAAGTTGTCTTTTGGTGCTTTAGTTCCTTAACAACTTCGTCACAAACCAAGGATTCACCAAACATAAATCCCCAACGCTTAGTAATACAGGTTTGATAACCATCCCGTATTAATTTAAGAGCTATCCCAGTAGCTGAATCCCATTTACCGGCACGTTTTATTTCAATCTTATAAAGAGTGTCCCTTTCAAGCTTTATAGCAGAAAGAAGTTTTTCTGATTGCTGACTACATAAAGGAATCAGTTCAAAGAAGTAATGTTTATTGATTAAATAGATTGAAGTGAAAGTTGTTAATAAAAATACAAATAAAAGAAAAGTTGCAGAATCTTTGAAATTTAACTTTGAGAGGAATTCAAAAATATAACTAAATAGTAATGAATATAAACAAGCAGCTATTGAAACCTCAAACATAAAAATATGATCAATCAAATCACCAACAACACGAGTGGCTGCAAATATGCTTAGCGAATAAGCAAGTAACAATATCAAGGAAAGAGTTCTTTGAAACTTATTTCCAAATAGTGACAAGAAGACCGCTAAAAGAATCAACCATAGAGAAGAGAATGGCAGTTTTGTTAGAAATGGAGTTAAAGATCCAATATAGAATTGATTTACATAATTCAAGGCTTCCTGGAATGTATGTTGTTGAGTTTTATTTGAGAAAAAGTGAATAGTTTTAGAAATATTATCATTTGGCCAGTGTTGAATGACTTCGATAATAATTGGTAAATTTATTACGGATAAAATTACAGCAGAAAGCTTAACTTCTAGACTTAAAAGAAAGAATCCAATTTTTGATCTGTAATGAAAAATTAATAGAACAATTGATAGAAATTCAATTGGAAGCAGTATCGCAGCCGTTCCGAAATGAGTTTGTAAAACATAACAAAGAGAGAAGATATTTAAGGCTAAATATCTTTTACAGCCTATACATAAAGTCACGGCTGTAATTATAACCGCAATCATTGGAATTAATAACGAAGCCGGTCCCCAATTGAATTGAAGTATTCCACCTCCCAACGGATGAAAGGCAATTAAGATTGAGGGAAAAAGACAGAAGGCTGCTGCTTTACCTAGTTGATTCTGTAATAAGCGAAATAAAAAAAAGATGATAATTAAATTAAATAAAAGTTGTGTAATTGCATGAGAGGAAAATAAGCTAGGCCTGGACCAAGCCATGAGAAAATCACCAAAAGCCATTAAATAAAATAGGGCTGGACCAGGATGATTGAACCCAAATCTACCGTAAGGCCCGAGCAATTGTTGAAATTCTTTGGCTCTTTCTATGCTAATTGCATTGGCAGCTAGATCTCCTAATTCACTACAGATTACAAAGAGAGATCCCCGATTAATAAAAATATAAAATAAGAATGGAACTCCAACTGCAAAAAAAGCTAAAATTATTTCTAATCGATTTTGTAATTTCGAATTTTGCATACTTAAAGATAGACGATGGTTACTCCTGGATTTGATGGATCTATCCTATAACTTTTAACAACTTTAATTGAAGAGAGAACTTTTTCGACTGTTCGCTTTAATATGCCATGGCCGATTCCATGAATAACCTCTAGTCGCTCAATTTCTGCTAAGACAGCACTGTTAAGATGATCCTCTAATTTAATCTCAGCTTCTTGCGCAGTAAGTCCATGTAAATCTATGGAAAGAAGTTTTTTTGGATTTCCTTTACGGGGATTCTTTACGATATTAAGAGAATCAACTTGTCCTGGTCTAGGTCCAGAGAGGTACTCAATCTCATTAATTTTGCACTTTAGGTTCATGCTACCAACCAAAACACAAACCGATCCATTATCTTTAATGCTTTGGATTACCCCTTTTTTATTGATTTTTAGGACTTTTACTATATCTCCGGCTTTCATCTAATTATTGTAAGAGTTCAGGTACAATCTCAGCAAGATTTCATACAGAGATTTTTTATCGCCCCTCATGGGGCTAATTTGCGGAGCAAATACAGACTGATAAAAATAACTGTACAGAATACAGTTATCCCAAAAAAAGATTTTCATTTTGAAAGTTTTTTTGGACTTACTATAGATAGCAAAACAGAGTAGGTTTTGGCAACTTGATTTGTTTATCCTCCGGAACGGTTACAGATTATTGCCGAGCCAGTTTAATAAGATTTCCGCTGATGTTGATGTGTGAATCATCAACTACATACTTTAGAATTTGCTGATGGGCCGCCCGAGTAAAGCGAGCTCTATGTCCACCTTTTACTAGACAATAAATTTGATCTTCATCACCAAGAGAAAGAGAAACTGGGTTTAAGGGCTCCTGTGCGCCTCCAGCTAGGGTAACTTGCCATGGGTTTTTACTATCATCGAGAGCCAGCACAAAAAATGTTGTATCTTCACAATCAAAAGTTGCCCTTTGTGGACCCAATTCAACAAAGTAGGATTTTAGTTCAGCATCCCAAACTAAGGATCGGTGAAATAGATCACTGAGGGACTTTCGTTCAAATATTTTACCCTCGTGGTACCAATCGCCAAACTTAGAAAGTTTTAGCTTTCCTTTAAGTTGCGCAGTGTAGAGTATCTCTTTCATGTTGATTGTTTAATCAAGTGATACGTCTTTTTACCAGTTCGAAGTACCATTACAGAGTCACCTAATAGATGATCTGTCGTAATTTTAAGTTCGGAATCACTAACTCTTTCGTTATTTAGATAAGCACCACCACTTGCCACTAGTCTTTTAGCTTCTCCTTTTGATTTTGATAATTTGGTTTCTACTAAAAGATCTAGGTAACTAGATGTAACAAGTTTATCTTTAGGTAATGTTGTTGAAGGAACATCTGAGAAAATATCTTGTAGATCTTTAGAACTTAAGCCCTGCATGGAACCACCAAAAAGGACAGCGGCACTTTTGTTCGCAAGATCAGTGGCAGATTCACCGTGAATAAAGGTACACATAGCATCAGCCAAGGCCTTCTGAGACTCACGCTTTTCTGGTGCAGTAGTGAGAGTTTTCTCCAATTCGGATATTTTTGTTTGATCAAGCAAAGTCAGTAATTTTATAAATCTAATGACATCTCTATCTTCAACATTTAACCAATATTGATGAAACTTAAATGGAGAAGTCAGGGTAGGATCTATCCAAAGCGTTCCTGATTCACTTTTACCGAGCTTTTTACCTTGTGAATTGGTTATTAATGGAAAAGTTAATGCAGAGGCACCTTCGAAACCTTTTTTTCTTATTAACTCAAGTCCTGCGGTAATGTTTCCCCATTGATCAGAACCACCAACATGCAGTTTGCAATTGTCGTTTTTAAATAAATGAAAGAAATCATAAGCCTGAAGTAACATGTAAGAAAATTCGGTGAAAGATAAGCCATCTCCAGAAATTCGAGATTTAATACTTTCTTTTTGCAACATGTAGCCCATAGTAAAGTATTTGCCGACATCTCGTAGGAAATCGATAAATGAAATTCCAGAAAACCAATCAGCATTATTTACAAAGGCTGGCTCAATACCAACTTTTTTAAAAAGGGTACTAAATTGTGCTCTTTGTTTTTCTACGTTCTCTTTTACTATTTTTTGATCAAGTGAAATTCTTTCTGCATTTTTAAAAGAAGGATCTCCAATTGCTCCAGTTGCGCCACCAAGTAACACAATTGGTTTCAATCCGGCTCGGGCTATATGAACCATGGCCATAAAGGGGACTAGGTTGCCAATTTGTAAACTCGGAGCAGTTGGATCGAATCCGCAATAAAAGGAACAGTTTGAAAGTTTCTTAGTGCTCTCAATATCGCTGCTGTTTTCAAGTAAGCCGCGCCATGTAAGTTCGTTAACAAAGTCCATAACTACCTAAAATGACTAAATAATATATTTCCTATTATACAGCGATTAAGCCTGGTTAAAAG
>JAWXBT010000170.1:0-2935 GCA_034440315.1 bacterium | reverse complement strand
CAAGGAGCAGGGACTGATCGAGCTGAAAACTAAGGACGGAAAAACTAAAGATAGTAAAGGGAAGGCTCTCACAAAAGACGGGCGATTCTCGCTGACAGGTGAGGGCAACCAAGTTCTTGTAAATAATTTGACTACTACTGACTACGATTTCACGTCTTCCAGAAGCTATAAGGTTCTGAGTACTGCATTAACTTGTTTACTCCCTCATATTAAGGAAACAGGTAAAACGCATCCTCAAACTAGACAAACTGAGGAAATCACTTTTGAGGAATTCCAGGACAAATTTAAAGAATTGTACTTTGAAGAGAGAAAACGCCAAGAGTTAAGTGGTGCTGTAGCCATTCGCAAGAAAGAACTGCTTAAAAAAATTCAGGACACCAACTCAAAAAACATCTCGCCAGAAGCATTAGATAAGTACTTTGAAGATCTAAAGTCTAGGGGTATAGTTTTTGTTTCTAGAGGCGAGAAAGACGATTTAATCCACTGGGTTGAGTAATATGGCTGATTATTTGGAACGTTCTACGTTTATAGAAAACTTTCTTACTAAAGTTAGTAGGGGTAGAGATTTCACTCAGGATATTTGGATTGAACGTGAGGTCAAACGGAAAGGGGAAGGCGGAGAAGTTACTAAGGTTGACAGCTTTTCTGAAAAAAACATCAAAAATCTAACGGAGCTACTTGAGGATGATTTAGATCATTGCTTCAATAGAGGAATGTTTGTTTTTAGGCTAGTAGCTGCTATTGCTGGTAGTGGAAAGACAACGCTTCTCAGCTATTTTAGAGAACTAATTAAAATTAAAAATGATGATTCTAAGTTCATTACAGTCGTAAGCTTTGACCTTCCCACAAAGTTACAGAACTTAAGTAATACTCAAAGCTTTCATAACAAGTTTTATTCCTATATCTTAGCTGAGACACTTTATAAAATATTACGAAAAGAAGAAATCAGATCTGTAGCAGAGTATGTTCTACGGACACTTGTAGGAGAAAAAGGTTTCAATGAGCTTGATCAAACAAGAGACTTTGAGATAGGTTTTATAGGAAAGTTTAATAACTTTTTTAAGGATATTGATATTGATTTGCAAGATGTTTTCCTGAGTGTAATTCGTCAAGTTTCAGCTATCAACCCACAATATACCTTCGTTTATCTTATCGATGAATTAGATGATGCTTTAAGAGAGAGTTCTAGCCAAGCTCAACAGATGAGAAGTGTCTTTAAGACCTTGATGAATCGGATATCAGGGAAAGACTATAATGATGAAATTCGATTATTGATGTATTTAGCTGGGACATCAGATATATTAAATGAATTTATAACTTTGGAATCAGCGGGTGAACGGCGATTTTCTACGTATAACATTGCACTTGGGTTTGGCTTGCTTGATGAGTTTCAAAAGATAACAGAAAAGATTATCAGTCGTATTAAAGGTGCATATAAGGACTGTGAAGGTTATGAAGAGGCTTCCCATAAGATCCAGAAAATAGATGAGAAAATTAAATCTAAAAGATCTGGAAAAACACAGGTTTTAGGAAGCTATTGTAGCGATTATGCTCGTGCTGTCCTTGCAATATGTAAAGAGCATTTTGGTGACAAACCAGAGAAACATTTTGAGGGCACGACAAAACAACTAGCAGAGATAATAGAATTAACATGTAAAAATAAATGGAAAGAGTATTGGAATAAACCGGGATATAAACTACAACTCGAAAAAATCTCTAATAATTCTGACGAGCATATTTTCAAGTGCTATGTAAAGTTGCTTAAAGACGGAGAAGCTGTTGCCAGCGCTTATGGAGGATCAAGGAACTACGAACTGCTTGGTGGATATGTAGATAGATTCGTTCAGCTACTGGAAATAGCTCACTTCAAACCAGATGGCTATAATGAAAATCCACCAGATATTGCTTTTATTCTTTCTCCAATAGAATGTTCTTCTTTCCTAAAGAGAAAGTTAAGCTCGAAAAAAATTCATTTTATTAATTCATCTAGAACTACTTTAGACATACTCAAATCAGGAGCTTCTAGTTCAACTCAAGAAGTAGTTGCTGAGAATAAATTTTCCATCGACATTAACCCGTCTAACGAAAATGCTCTACTCAACATTTTTAAAGATACCAATATTCACAGAGGAATTATTAAAAAAATTATTGCGTCTCGACCCTACAGGGATTTAGCTGATTTGGTTTCTAAAGTTCAAGGTATTGCATCCTCACGCAGACAAACGATTCAAGAAAAACTTGACAAAAATGAAATATGCTTCCGAATTTCTGCATTTATTAGCTATAACACTCAAGATAAACTTGAAGTAGATAAGATTGTAAGTAAGCTAAGGGAAAATAAGATTTCATACTGGATAGATGACGAAATTTTAGCTGGTGAAGAAATACGAAAGAAATTGGAAGAAGTAATCAAAAGTGATCGACTTTGGGCAGCAGTTGTTTTCTACGGCAAAAATGGTCCTGGATCTTGGCAGGATGTAGAGATTAGCACTTTGCTTCGTAAGAACATAACGTACAAGGATTTAATTATTCCTGTAGTTCTTAAAAGTTGTATAGAAGAACCACAAGTTTCCCCTTTCCTTGAAAATCTTAAATATGTTGATTTTCGCAAGAGAACTCCTGATCCAATCGAATATTTAGTCCGTAGTATAAAGCGCGAGCAAACGTAACTTCTTTCCTGATTGCCACCTATCTCACTGACGCAATCAAAGAAGGAGAAACCGTATGGCAGAAGTAAAAGTTTACTACGATCAAATTGGCAACACCTTAACCGTCTGGTTTGGCAATCCTCAAGATGATTATACTTGCGAAGAAACTGGAGATGAAGTGATCTTAATGGGCTCTTCCGGATCTGTGGTTGAAATCGTATGAAAGGCTACAAAATGCCGCCCGATCGACGGCTGAAACCCAGTGATAGTTTGATATAAGGTTGTCT
>JAWXBT010000169.1:0-3648 GCA_034440315.1 bacterium | reverse complement strand
CAAGATATGGCAATGCAGACTAAGTTAAATCTTTTTTCTTGTTAACCCTTCGGGTTAGCTATGATTTTTGAAAATGAAAAACACTATTTATTATCCCTTCGGGGGATAGTAACTTTCTAAAGCCTTTTCTTTTTGGGCAAAGACTTTTCAAAGTTACTATAAGTAGCCCATAAAGAAATCGGCCCTTGAGGTATAAACCAGCAAGGGCCGAAAATAGTAACAATTATTTAAAAAAGAATTATCCTTTCTTCTCTTTAACGTAACTGATTACGTCTTGAACTGTCTGGATCTTCTCGGCATCTTCATCCGAAATTTCCATGTCGTATTCTTCTTCGAGAGCCATTACCAACTCTACAATATCTAAAGAATCTGCGCCCAAATCTTCAATAAATGAAGCCTCTGGAGTAACTTCCTCCTCACTTACACCGAGTTGCTCAACAATAATACGCTTAACTCGCTCTGCTACATCTACGGTCGAACCAGTCGATGACATTTCCATCTCCTTAATAATTGTTACGAAAAACTCTGTACGTAGCAGAAAAAACTACGTCAAAGATCCTATAAATACACTAAATTGTCTTAGGACTAGGTCAAAACTAGAGAAAAACGACTTGGAATGCAAGCAGTTACCAAAGGATCTTAATTAATATCCATTATTTAGATAAATATCTAATTGAATCGAGGTTATAGGGGACTTGGAAAGGTTATTGTAAGGATTAAAAGAAGCCCCGCTCCTAGACTATACAAAAGTTACAAAAGTAGCCCCGCTCCTTTTACTCGACTTTATACAAAAGTTATACAAAAGTAGCCCCGCTCCTTTTACTCGACTTTACCGTCTATCCTTTCTCTACATATACAGTCCGCCGCTAATGCCAATGATCTGCCCAGTAACATATGAAGAGCCTGGTCCAGACAAAAACGCAACTAGTTCTGCCACTTCAGAAGCTGAGCCAAAGCGACCCAGCGGAATAGATTTTAGATAACTTTGCTTAGTATCTTCGGTTAACTTTCCAGTCATTTCTGTCTCAATAAACCCAGGAGTAATACAATTTACTGTTACTCCTCGTGAGGCAAGCTCCCTAGCTAGAGTCTTAGTCAATCCAAAAATCCCAGCCTTGGAGGCAGTATAAGCTACCTGACCGGCATTCCCCATCTCAGCTGTCACAGAACTTATGTTCACGATTCTACCAGCTTTAGATTTCAATAGCAGTTTAGATGCTGCCCTTGAGCAATAAAAAGTTCCATTTAAATTGGTAGCAATTGTTTGAGCCCAATCTTCATCTTTAAATCTCAATAATAGCCCGTCTTTTGCAATCCCTGCATTATTAACCAAGATGTCTAATCCACCTGCTTTGGATTTTATGACATCAAAAGCTGTATTTACTGAATCAGAATTTGCAACATCAAATTGTAAAGTTTCAGCTATGCCACCAAGCTCTTTACATTGTGACACCGTATCTTCAGCAGCTTGAGGACTACTATTATAATTAACAAATACATGAGAACCCTGTGAGGAAAGCTTTTTACAGATCTCTCTGCCAATTCCCTTTGAACCACCAGTTACTAAAGCTACTGTTCCCTTAAGCATATTGCCTCCGATAATTTTCAAGACAAAAATTTATGAGTCTGAATCTTGAGATTCTTTTTTATTTCTATCAAAACGCTTGCCCATTCTTCCCCAAATTCCATCTTGATATCCAGCAGATTGTGCAGCTTCCAAATCCCCTAAAGCAGAAGCGATTTTTGTAACTAGCTCATCATTCGCGAGTTTTTTTGCTACTCTGATTCCATTCATTATGCCCCTGGCGGAAGCAGCACCATGGCAAATTATGCTTACCCCATTTAGTCCCAAAAGAGGTGCTCCACCGTAAGATGAAGGATCTAGTTTTTCCTTAAAAACTGATTTTATTACTGGCTTTGCTAACCATAATCCTAATTTTCCTCTACTGCTCTTTTCAATTTGATGATTGATTGAATCAAAAACTAAATCTACAGCACCTTCTATTGCTTTAAGTAGAACATTTCCGGCGAAACCATCACAAACAATTACATCGGACTTGCTTCGTCCAATATCAGAACCTTCAACATACCCAATATAATTAAGTTTTTTTATTTCATTCAAAACGGCAGCTGCGGAACGAATCACGTCTGTTCCTTTCACAGCTTCGCTACCATTAGAAAGTAGAGCTACTCTTGGGGACTCAAGTCCCAAAATTGACGCAGCATAATAACTACCCATTATAGCGAATTGAACTAGCTGATGCGCGTTACAATCAACATTTGCTCCAGCATCTAAAAGAACACTTGGGCCATTATCATCAGCATTTGGAAGTAACGAAGCAATTGGAGGTCTGACTACACCAGGGACGGTGCCCAATATCTTCATTCCAACTGCCATAAATGCGCCAGTATTACCGGCACTAACAACGCTTGATACTCGACCCTCATGCATAAGTTCAAAAGCTTTATGTATCGAAGAATTTGGTTTTCTTCTAAGTGCTGATGCTGGAGATTCTTGCATTTCAATTAATTCATCCGTGTGATGAATCATTAGACGAGGTTCTTTAGAAGCACCCAATGCTTTTAAGTGTGATTCAATTTCAGATTTATTTCCTACAAGAATTACTTCAATACCAAGTTCTTGAGCTGCAAGAACGGCACCTTCCACAGCAATTCTCGATCCAAAATCACCTCCCATTGCATCCAAGGAAACAGGAAGCGAGCTTTTAGTAACGGGAAGGTGTAAATCCGTCATTTTAAAAACACAAGTAAAGCGTTTATAATTTGTTCAGAATTGAGGCGCATCAGATTTGTCTGACTGAGGGTGTACAACAAGTACCCAGCAGGGAGGACAAATCTAATATAACACGAATCAGAAATAATAAAGTGTCGGGACAAATTATGCAGCTTTAACGTCAAGCAACTGCTTTCCGCGGTACTGTCCACAAGATGAGCAAACTCTGTGTCGTAAAACTGCTTCACCGCAATTTGAGCAAACATTTGCAAAAGATTGAGCGATATGATGATGAGATCGGCGCATGTTCTTTTTGCTCTTTGATGTTCGTTTCTTTGGTACTGGCATAAATCCTCGTGTTCTCGTCTCTTCTCAAAAAGGTATCTTCTCAAAAGCCTAGCGAATCTAATTATTTACATACTGAGCTTAAGGAGGCTGGAATATATAATAAATGGGGTATGGTGTCAAAATAGGCAAAAACGAGAAGTAGCCCCGCTCCTAATACTAACGAGAAGTAGCCCCGCTCCTAGTACTAAACGCTCCTAGTACTAATAAAGATTCTCGGTTGGAAGATTCACCAAAACACACATCCTGATCTCAATCTGATTGTAGCTTCAGGGGAAAAGGGTCTTGCAATTCAACAAGCAGTTGCAGCTCTAACCCATGAAGTAACTCCAATGCTTCGGGTGACTTACGAACCAGCTGGAAATCATGAGGAAGTGAAGAGAATGAATCTCCAGAAGATCCCATGGTAGACACTCCGCCCAGACTCCATGCCTTTCCCGCGCATGGAGTCCGAAGCGGTTTTTAGAATGTTTTTAGCCACTTCACTCAAATTTATTCTAATTATATTTTCCAAAAAGTTTCCAAAAAGTAGCCCCGCTCCTTTTTTACAGCTCCTTTTCCAAAAAGTT
>JAWXBT010000168.1:0-3157 GCA_034440315.1 bacterium | reverse complement strand
GGGCGTGCCTATCTGAACGTGCATCAAGATCGGAAATGTTTCTCTGAGAATGTAATGGAAACATAAAAACCCCATCTGCTCCAACTACCCAAGGATTCTTTTCAAGATAAACGAGGTAGGTTGGATCTCTTTCTTTAACTTGGATATTAAAACAACCCCAACGATCAACAATCCAATCAGCACATGAAGTTGCAGAAGCATCAGCGACATAGATATTTTTTTTAAGATCCTCTACGACTTCATCAGAGTTTGTAATCCACCAAAAAACACTCTCGTCAAGTGGTAAGAGCTTTCTAACTACCTCCTCTCCTACTTGATTTGTACCATAGACTTGGATTTCCTTGGTAAAAGTAATGTCGCGAAGAAAACTCATTGAGACAGATGGAATTTTTATTACATGTGCTTGGACTGCTGGGTGAAACCCAAGGGCAATCAAAATTAATATACAAAGTAGAAAGATTCGCATGAAAAGAAAATTTTTTTGGACAACGTCCTTATTATAGATCGAGGGGCAATACGTGCAATAAAGAATGATCATTAACTTTATTTTTTAAGGGCTTCCTTTAATCAAATAATCTCTGATTTGATTAGCTTCTAGCACTGAAGTACCATTAACTACACCTTAATAATGACGGCTTTTGATAATCAATATTAGTTGACTATTCAGGTACTTAACAGTTATGCATATCGAAAAACATGAATTGGCTACCGAAGCTCTGCCCATCTTTGGGGTAGATACAAGTGCTACAGGGGCACAAAACCCTCTTTGTATTGATGAAAGGATCGTTAACTTAGCTAATCTTGATCACAACAGTGCAACTTTTCCACTTTCTATTTCAATTCTTTATCCTGAAATCGATATCCTTATTGATCGAAGTTCCTCTCAGAAAACAGTGGAGTCAGTACTCAAGCGTGGCGATCATCCCGTTATTGAAGAAGTAGTAGCGGCTCTAAATGTTTCAACATGGTTATTAAATGGAAATTTTGAGGAAGGAAAATTTATCACAAAAGATCAATTTGAAGAACTGAAGAAAATGGCAACTGAAGTTCTCCATGCTGGTCTATATGATGGCCTGAATCTTGGAATCATCTTATCAAAAGCTGCCTCGGATTTTAGTGCTATGGCGAATATCTCCTCCAAACTTGGGAAAAAACAGGCATCAGATGATGTCATTTGGGAAGCCCTTAAAAAAGCTCCAGCTGTTTGGCAAAGCTTAGATGTAACAAATTCGCAAAGTAGAGACTATCTGACCAAAATTCCTAAAGTTTTTTTTGATCTGCCTGCTTTTTCTAAGGGAGAATTTGGATCTCTTAAATCACTGCGATCTCTTATGTTGTCCTCTGATCAAGTATCCTCAGATATAAAAAGGAGTTCTTATTTAAATTGTTATCTTCTAGCACAAATATGCACTCTAATTGGAGAATCCTCATTGCCTTCCGCAATCATGCGCTGGAATAGATCGGATTACTCCCCCGACGTGCTAAGAGAAGCGGTTATAGCACTTAGAGTAATATCTAGAGACCATGATTCGGGAACGAATTCACTTAGTTTAGGTCATGAATATTATTTGCGTCGAACTGCTCAACACCTTGGCATTAAGACAATCGGAACTCAAAACTCAAGATCAATTGGAAATAATGACCTAAAAGCAAAACTTAGGGTTGGAGTTCTGGCGGATCTTAGTCAACTTGGTAAAAAAGGTGGCGTGATTCTAAATAGTGCTTGGGCAAAACTCGATGAATCTGACCGGAAAGTGTTAGTCGAAATCCTCCCTAAAAATGGAGGCTCTAGAGGTGAAAACTATCTAGCTAGAATAAGTGGTGCAGCTACCCTTATTCAAACTGCTATAAAAACTGAGATCGATCCCGTGATTGGCTTAACAAAGGCACTCGGCTTTTTAGCAAAATGTTTATCAGATGTGAGAGTAGACTTTAAACATCTCTCAGGGGCAGGCTATTCTTTAGATCTATCTTTACTTGGCACCGATGTTTCAACTGCTATATCCGATAAAGATAAGTTGGTGATCAATAAAGATCAATTGACATTACGATATTCTTTCCCAGTTCTCGTTAAAGCTGCGGTTGTAGAGAAGAAAACTTCAACTTCCACAAAAGCTGTACCAGAAGAAACAACACCTAAAACTAAATTATCAAAATTTAATCTCACAGAAGCAGTTAGAGAATTAGGTTTTATTGAAGTAGTAACTCGAGAGCCCATTGCTGGCAAAATGGTTTTTGCCACTGCGGCAACTGTCACAGACCCAAAAAAGAAAATTTCAATTAGAGAGAAAATTGTAGGAATTTTTTCTCTAATTCCAAACTCTCAGGGAAAACCGATTGAACTTCATAGATTTAAATATAAAACTAACGAGGGTTCTCCACATATTAAAAAAGAATTAGGACAGCCCCCAGCTTTATATGTACGTAATAAGCTATTTTTTACCTTCTAAGATTTAGATCGAATCTTGCAAAATCAATTACCAAATAATAATTTCCTCTTGCAAGTTTATTTGGAACTGCGCAAAGGCTTCTTCCTTACATTTTGAAATTACTGCAATCACATCCAAAGCCGTGGCTTTTCGCTCTTCATTTACAATCCAATTTCCGTGCTTTTCGGAAACTTTTGCCGCTCCTACCTTAAAACCTTTTAATCCGGTTCTTTCAATCAAAACACCTGCGCTTAGTTCTGGGGATGGATTTCTAAAAATAGATCCAGAAGAAGGTAAGGTTATAGGTTGAGCAGCTTTTCTATGTGCCAAAAATTCTGCTCGTTTTCCTAAAATTAAATCTTTGTGTCCTGAGGTAAGTTCGATTTCAATTTTATATATTAAATTTCCGTGCTTAATAGATGAATGTCTATAAGAAAACTGAAGATCCTTGGCTGAATATTCTTCTATCTCAGCGGTTTCATTTACCAACCAAACTCTTTTTATAAGTGCCCCAATCTCTCCTCCATGAGCCCCAGCATTCATCCTAACTGCTCCGCCAACTGAGGCTGGAATACCTCCAGCAAATTCAAGACCTGAAAATCCAGCTTGGCTTAGCTCTTGAGAAAGGGATATGAGTGGCATGGAACACCCAATCAAAAATGTCGAGCCACTTTGTGGTGTAATAAATCTAAATCCTCTACCAAGCTTAATTACACATTCTGATACTC
>JAWXBT010000167.1:0-2932 GCA_034440315.1 bacterium | reverse complement strand
ATCTATATCGGTAATAGACAATAATGAATTAACTGACTCTAAAACTTTAGCTTTATAAAAAATCTCGGTTAATGGTTTGGGTTCATTATTCGATTCTAAGATTGCTGAGCGCAAAAAATCAGAGATCGAGTTTAGATCTCTTTCATTAAGGATTGGTTCGCGTCCTTCACTGCTTATTGTCTTATTTGCTGTTATAATCTCTAACATTTTAAAAGCACACTCAACCTCCCTGCGGAGAATCGTAAGTCCAAATAAAGATTTTCTTTAGGAAAGTTCTTTTTGGACTTACTATAAGCAATAAATTTGAGCATCTACATAAAATCAAAAAAAATCGCTTTCTTGACTAAAGGCTAATAACTTGGATCTCTTGCTTTTTTTTCCTCCCTCACGATCGACTCTATCGTGAGGGAAATTATTTATGATTTCGCTTGGGAATTAACTAAAAGAGTATAGCACTATTTAAAAGTCTTTGCCGAGTGCCTTGGATAAACCTAAGCTTTTTCTCACTTTGTTTCTTTCTTTTCTCCGTTGCCAGTTTTTCTTTTGGCAGCTATATGACGACGTAATTTGCCTAGTCTAGTTGGAATTTTGAAACTTTGCTTGATCATATGTTCAGAAATGACTTTAAGAAGTTCTTCATCACCACCCTGGCAAAAGTTACGGGCCATACTCGCAGAACTTTTAAATTGTTCAGTTAAAGCTTGAATTTCTTTGGTTGACTTGCCTCTAGCTTTCTTTAAAGCCTGGGCTAAGTCATCAAGACCTGAGCTAACTAGTGATGCTAGTACTTTATTTCTATCTAGGTTTTGAAGTTCCACAGCTAAAGCTAGTTCTTCTCTTGCAGAAAGTTCAAAAAGTCTGTGTAAATCTTCTTTCTTACAAGGATATACAATAAATCCTCTTGCTCCTAACATTAGTGCTTCATAAACCTGGTCAGGATTAGGAGTCGCAGTCATCGGAAGAACAATAGTCTCGGGACTATTCTGAACAATTGTTTGTAAAAAAGTGTGATATGGAACATTTTGTGAAGTTGTGGAAAAAATAACATGTGTGAATGGTTTTGTATTTGATCTTCTTATTCCTGTATCATGACTTTCAGTTTCGCTCACATAAGGGAACCCAAGCTCTTTAAGATCTCTTACTAGCTGCGATCGTTTTTCATTTTCAGGATCTACAACCAAAACACTACATTTGGTTAGATCCAGTTCATTTGAAAAACTATTTTCCCCAGATTGGGATTTACTTTCAACAACTTGTTCCATGCTTAATTTGTACACCTATCAGCATTTATCAAATGAATACTTAGGCGTTTTGTTAAATAGTGAACATCGCCACGTCCATCAATAAACTTTAAAATCAAACTTACATTGTGAAATCCATTTGGAATAAGCTCTTTAGAAGAACCAAAAAATACTTTTTTATCTTCAATAGTTGAAATTGCAAACGGAAATTGTATTTCACTAGATGCGGCCTTAGCTTCAAGAAATGCACCAAAGGCAATGTTTTTAGATCTAAAGACTTTTCCAGATCCTGGTCTATTTACTCTGATTTTAAATGAATCAAGACTTGCTCCAACTGAAATATTACTTCTAATCTTTAAAGAAATATAGGTTGTGCCTGCAAAAGGTTCATCATCTAATTCATCATCTCCACACTCATGCCCTCTCTCAGTATCGATTGAAAAGCTCTGTGTTGAGCTGCCATCATTATCTAAAAACATGGCTGAATCAGCAACGAATGACGGCATCGAAAAAGCACTCTCAATGCATAATGCAAAAAAAAGGTAGAACAACAAAAAACTTTTTATAAAACCAATCATGAAAGAATTACACCTAAATTTTTCTCTAATTACTGATCATTACATAACTTTAAAATCATTGGAGTACTTCACCCAAGTAAAAATCGTCACATATAAGTATTCACTTAACAAAACGATGCTAAGAGATTTGATAAATTGACAGTTGTAACTAATTGAAAAGACGAAAGTTTATTCTCCAAAAACTCCAGTATTGGCTTCATTCATTCGAAATTTTGAAGTAGAAATTAAATATGCTGGCTGAGAAGTTGGAGTACTATCTAAATTGTTTGTAAAATTTGTTTTAACAAAAAGTTTATTTTTACCTAAAATAACTAACTCTGGCTTTGAATCTCCGTCGATATCAGCAATTACGGGAGAAGACACTGTAGAACCTGCTATAAATTCGTAGAGACGTCCTCCGTTGGTACCATCGAGAATCAAAGTAGAATTTCCATCGGCGATAATAACTTCTTGAGAACCATTGCCATCAAGATCCCCTGTAACGGGACCAACACTTCCAGCAGCTCCCCAACTTACAGATGTTATCCAAAACTGTGTCCCATTGACAGGATCAAATGCCACAACAGAACCATTTCCATCATCATCTCCATCATTACTGGTTGCAACAATGTCTAAATCACCATCAGCATCAAGATCTGCGACAGCAACTTGACCAGAAGAGCATTGCTCTATATTCAAAGTTTTTAGTAATTTTCCAGATTTAAGATTTAAAATAGCTTTATATCTTCCAGATTTTTGGCCATTTTTGGAAAAATAACAACCAGTACCAGAGATTAGCTCGGAACCTTCTGAGGGTAAGACGTCAGCTATTATAGGTGAGGCATAAACAGTCTGATCGAAATATGTTTGCCAATCCAAAACTTTCTGATCACGGAAATTATATTTTTTTTGCGTGATTTGATCTGGAACGGTTCGAATTGAATTTATGTATCCCCCATTATGCGTTACGGGATTTAGATATTTATTTGCTGATATGTCAGAACCGATAAAGAAATTTTTAATACCATCTCCATCTTGATCATAAAAGGTACCTGATGACCAAACGGTATCCGCAGCATGTAGAAAGAGCTTTAGTTTAATTTTTGCATTTTTTAATGCTTTAAATATATATAT
>JAWXBT010000166.1:0-4644 GCA_034440315.1 bacterium | reverse complement strand
GGGGGTAATATAATCCTTATTAGGATGAGTCATGACTACAAGAATATCATATCCATCAAAAATCTATGTGACGCATGGACCGAATTTATACGTGGCAAGAAATCAAGAAAAGATGTTGCCGAATTTTCTCTCAACCTTTCTCAAAATATTTATAGATTACATGAGGACTTGCGGACCAAAATATACCGACATGGTGCATACGAGGCATTTTCGATAAGTGATCCAAAGCCAAGAAGCATTCATAAAGCTACGGTCCGCGACAGACTGCTTCATCACGCTATTTATCGGGTTCTGTATCCTTACTTTGATAAAAAATTCATTTACGATTCTTACTCCTGTCGGCAACTTAAAGGCACGCACCGCGCACTGAATCGGTTTAATGATTTTGTGGCCCAAGTCTCACAAAGCAGCAGTCGGACTTGCTGGGTTTTGAAATGTGATGTCAGAAAATTCTTTGCCTCAATCGATCAAGTAACGCTCACAGATATTTTTAAGCGCCACATCGGTGATGCCGATACGGTCTGGCTTATTGAGCGCACTATTGAGAGTTTCCAAAGCACTGGTCCGGGCAAAGGGTTGCCGCTCGGTAACCTTACTTCGCAGCTCCTTGTGAATGTATACATGAATGAATTCGATCAGTTTATAAAACACAGACTTAAATTGAGATACTACATCCGCTATGCCGATGATTTCGTTATTATGCATCACGACAAAAATGTGTTGATGGAAGTCCTGCCAAAAGTGCAAAGCTTTCTTGATGAGCAACTAAAGCTGTCGCTTCATCCAGATAAAGTTTTTCTAAAGACCGCAGCATCAGGTGTTGATTTTCTTGGCTGGGTCCACTTTCCTCACCATCGAGTGATACGAACGACAACAAAGAAACGGATGTTCAAGAAAATTAATGATTCTGGGCAAAAGCCCGAGGTGGTCCAGTCCTACCTGGGTTTGCTTAGTCATGGCGATGCGAATACCCTAAAACAAAGAGTGGCTGCGCTACAGCAAATTGTAGCGCCGTAATTGCCACCTGTTCGGCTGCGTGTACTCTTTTCTACCAAAAATAAGGCGTTTCCGCGGTTTCGGGCAAGTTCGACGGCGTTTGCCAAAAATTCAAGCAGTTCAAACTAGACTTCCTTAGAACCTTCCGGTATGTTCGTGTGTGCATGAAAAAGACGTATACAAAAGCACAGGCAAAAGATATCAACGGCTCTAGCTTTGTTGGCTATCTTCAGGGTGATTATGAAATGCTATTTAACTCATTCAGCTTTCCCAACGATCGGACCAGAGAGGATGAATGGAGATCCGGAGATCAGAAAATCAGATTCGAATGGGCGTTTAAAACAACAGGCCGAAAGCCAACAGTGATCACCATCTACGATTACAAAGATCCTCGTCCGCTCGAAGATATTGATATGTGGCATGTGGGTTTAAAAGGGGACCACAAGACTCTCGACGCATTTTTCAGGAAGCAAAGCTTGTTTGTGATGACCCCAACTTTTAATACAGATTGATCAAATTAAAGATTCGAGGCTTAAACTTTAATACTCCATGTGTAATTCTATTGAGTTACAGTAACAACCAACCCAATACTCCCTAATACACTAGCTATTTTTTCACATTTCTCATTTGATCCTTCATATATTATTACACTCCCAGTGCGGTCAGCAAAAAATGCCAAATTATCAGCCCTTTCTTTTGTGCATTGAATAGCTCTTATGATCTGCGATGTTACAGCTTCAAAAGTGTGGCAATTACAATTAAACAAAATAGTCTTCCAACCAGATAAATGAGCGGGGTCTATTGTTAGTGTCATATTTACCGGATCTACTTTGACAGTGTTAACATCCATATTGTTTCTTCTTTAGCATTTTATATATACGTTTGGCAGATATGAGTTTATTTTCTTCGTCTAAAGCACTCATTTGACCTTGCACATAATTCACCAGAGCTTCGTCGTTATTACCAACCACTTCTTCTAGTGCTCCAAGTGCATAAGCGATTATACTTTGTCCCTCTTTTTCTACTTTTCCTTGTGCCATTTTTAATATTCCTACTGCTAATTCGTGGTCACCCATTTTTTGAGCACTAAGGGAAGCCATACACCAAGGTGCAGCCTTATAGGGTATCAGAGCAATTTCTTCAGTAAAAGCCTCATAAGCCTCCTTATGTTTTTCTAGTTCTGTATAATTTTCACCAATATAACTCCAAATATAAGGGAAGCGCGGCTCAATTTCTGTAACTTTTTTATAATGTTGAATGGCAGATTGATAATCTTTTTCTGATTCAGCTATTTTCCCCAAATAAATGAAGGCTATGCCGTTATCTGGATTGGATACTAAAAAATTAGTACATTTTTCTTTACAGATTTTGTATTCTTTGTTTTTGAAATCACTGACAATATCATCAGGTAAATCCCCCAAAGCCTTAAATGTACCAGTATTACTCATGCATTGAATTTTACTCGAGAACGAGAACTAAAGTAAGGGTATGAATATTGATTGTTGTCTAAGTGGATATATGCTATAATATCGCTAAGTATTCCTAAAAAACGGAATATTTGAGGATAATATGCAATATTTAGAACTAAAGACACAACTAAAGGATTTCCCAGTCTTCTCAATAAAGGATATTGAAAAGGTTGATTTGTCGTTCCACAAGCAAAGATTAAGCGAATGGCAAAAGAAGGACTATGTAAAGAAGATCCGTCAGGGTTTTTATATATTCTCCGATCTTCAAATAAACGAAAAGATTCTATTTACTATAGCCAACCGAATCTATGAGCCTTCATACATATCTCTTGAAATGGCCCTTTCTATTTACGGAATTATTCCAGAAGCGGTATATGGAGTTACTTCGGTAACATCCCAAAATACAAAGAAGATACAAACTCCCGTTGGTGATTTTATCTATCGACATACTCAGCCTGATCTTATGTTTGGATATGAACTTCGAGAACATGACGGCCATCACTATCAGGTCGCAGAGCTGGAAAAGGCTATTCTTGATTATCTGTATTTTAACTCAAAGATGAGTGACACAGAGTCATTCGAAGGAATGCGGTTTAATGTTTCTGAATTAAAGGAAAAGCTAAATATAGAAAAGTTTAATAAGTATTTGGAAGCGTTCCATAGTAAGGCTTTGGTGCGTCGAGCCAAGAAGTTCTTAACGTACATAAACAAACATGCTTAGTCTCAAGAATATAGAACAATATTATCCGGACAATCAAAAGCCTTTCAAGCGAAACATCTTGCGAGAGTATTTGCAGTACAAGATTCTAGAGATTATTTTTAACTCAAAGTATGCGCAGGATTTGATATTCCTTGGCGGTACGACTCTTCGAATTGTCTATAACAACAGCAGATTCTCTGAGGACTTGGACTTTGATAACTTCAAGCTCACTGAAGAGCAATTTGCTGATCTCGCCAATGAGGTAAAGAAGGGGCTTGAGCTTCAGGGCTATGAAGTGGAGATCAAGAATGTATTCAAGGGGGCGTATCGTTCTTACATCAGAATGCCAAAGGTTTTGTTTGATAATGATATGTCGGATATGCAGGAAGAAAAGATCTTGATTCAGATCGATACGGTCCCGCATGTCTTTGACTACAAGAAGGATACGAAGATTCTGAACAAGTTCGATGTCTTCACCCAAATATTTACCACTCCTATCGATATACTTCTCTCACAGAAGATATATGCGGCACTCAATCGTAAGCGTGCAAAGGGTCGTGATTTCTTCGACATCGTCTTTCTCATTCCCCAGACAAAGCCCAACTACGCATACCTGGAGGTGAAGCTTGGTGTGAAGAATGCTGAGGAGCTCAAGAAGGCTTTACTCGAGCAGACAGCAGATCTTGATTTCAATGATCTTGCCCAGGATATTGAGCCCTTCCTTATCAACTCTGATGACAGCAAGAAGGTGAAGTTATTCAGAGAATATATAACCTCAGTAGAATTTTAATTATATGAATCCCATTGCAACAAACACAACCGAAAAAGAAACCTACATCAAGTGCAAGAAGTGCGGCACTGAAGTCTTTGTTATTACAAAGGGTGATCTAATCCCATGCAAATGTGGGGCCATTTCTGTTGATGGGTCCAAAGACCTTGTAAGGGTTGTTGGTAATCCAGATGATTACGAGGAAATACAAAAATAAACTATATGCCATCACTTAACTGGATCGGAAAAGAAGCTGTAACAAACCACGACAAAGAGGTTCCTTTTCGATTGCTTAAGAAAATAAAGACGGCTTCAGTTGGTGATGAATCTCAGAACCTCATAATTCATGGAGATAACCTCGAAGGACTCAAGGCTCTAATGCCGCACTACTACGAAAAAGTTAAATGTATTTATATAGACCCTCCTTACAATACCGGAAAAGAGGAGTGGATATATAACGATAAAGTTAATTCTGCCAAAATCAAGAAATGGCTAGGAAAAGTTGTTGGCCCATCTAGCGAGGATCTAACAAGTCATGATAAGTGGCTTTGTATGATGTATCCCAGACTGAAACTCTTAAGAGATCTCTTGTCTGATGACGGTTTGATTTTTGTAAGCATAGATGAGAACGAGGAACATCATTTAAGATTACTCATGGATGAAATTTTTGGCGCTGCAAACTTTATTGAAAAAATAATCTGGAATAAACG